>JAKBCY010000041.1 GCA_021807445.1 Pseudomonadota bacterium | reverse complement strand
ACAAGCCGGAGACAGGGATGCTGCGTCTTGGATCGAGGTGGCTCATGCCCGGGCGGCGGGCGCGCCCCGGCCGTGGGTGTCGTCGGTGCATTTGGTTGGGCGATCCCGGACCTCTGCTATGTTGGCAACATAAATTGCACAAAACCATGGCGCTACTCCTGCTTGATATCGGCAATACACGCTTGAAATGGGGCATCTGGGCGCGCGGCCACGCAGGCCCTGAGCCGGAGTTTCTGGCGCACGGGGCGATGTCCCAGCAGTCCATAGAGACGCTTGCAAAAGCGATCGAAGAGCACGGCCGCGCGGATGTCGCAATCGGCTGTGCAGTGGCTGGCGCCATGGCCACCGCTCGCGTGGATGCCCAGCTCGAAATGCTGGGGCTCAATTGTCAGTGGATCCATTCCGCTTTCCAGCAATGTGGCGTGCGCAACGGCTACACCATCCCCGGCCTGCTCGGCACAGACCGCTGGGCGGCGCTCATCGGGGCAAGGGCGCGGCACGCGGCCGGGCCCGTCCTCGTCATCAGCGTGGGCACGGCGGTCACTGTCGATTGCCTGGCTGCAGATGGTCGATTTCTCGGGGGCGTCATCTTGCCCGGTTTCGGATTGATGCTCAAGGCCCTGGAGATGGGCACCGCCGGCCTCAACGTGCCCGAAGGCGAGTTACGCGAATTTCCCAACAATACAAGCGATGCGTTGATGACAGGAGGTGCGCTTGGCATCTCCGGGGCGGCCCGTCAAATGCATGAGCGCCTGAGCAGGTTGGAGGGCCGCCCCCCCACGGTTATTTTGACGGGTGGCGCCGCACCGAAATTAGAACTAGCGCTCGGCTTGCCGCATGTCACCGTAGAGCATTTGGTCTTTGAAGGCCTGCTCTGCATCGCCCGCACGCGTGGCCTCATTCAACTGCAGGAGTCGGTTCACCGCTATTGACCGTGGCTCACCGGAGCCAAAATTGCTGGGATGCTCACAGAGACAGGTGTGAGACGGTCGCCGTACAGCGCGAGACTAAAGAACGAAACGTGAGAGATCTTCATCAGCCGCAATCTTGCCAAGGCGCTGATCGACGAACTCTGCGTTGATATTCAAGGTCTGCGGCTGGCCACCGTCAGCCTGGAATGAAACATGCTCGAGGAGGCGCTCCATCACGGTGTGCAGGCGACGCGCTCCGATATTCTCTGTTTTCCCATTGACGGCATGCGCGACTTCGGCGAGGCGGCGGATGCCATCGGGCTCGAACTTGAGGCTGACGCCGTCAGTGCGGAGCAGCGCCTCATACTGTTTCACCAAGCTGACATCCGTGGCAGTCAGGATGGCCACGAAATCGTCGACCGAGAGGCTCTGCAGCTCGACACGGATGGGAAAGCGCCCCTGCAACTCGGGAATCAGATCCGAAGGCTTCGATACGTGAAAGGCGCCGCTCGCGATGAATAGCACATGGTCGGTGCGCACCATGCCATATTTGGTGCTGACAGTGGTTCCTTCCACCAGGGGAAGCAGGTCGCGCTGCACGCCTTGGCGCGACACATCGGTACCTTGGGCGCTGCCACGCGACGCGATTTTGTCAATCTCATCGAGGAACACGATGCCGTTTTGCTCCACACGCTGCATGGCTTGGCTGCGGATTTCATCCTCATTGACAAGCTTGGCAGCTTCCTCGTCGACCAAAACGCGTAGTGCTTCGCTTATTTTGAGCTTGCGGCGCTGAGTGCGGCCGTGGCCAAGGCCTGCGAACATCCCCTTGATTTGCTCGGCCATATCCTCCATGCCCGGTGGGGTCATGATGTCCACGCTGGCTTGCGGCTGGGTCAAATCAAGTTCGATTTCCTTGTCATCAAGCTGCCCCTCGCGCAGCCGTTTGCGGAAGATCTGGCGGGTGTTGGCGTCGGTTGTGGGAAGGTCTTGGCCACTTGCGTCACGCGCGCGAGGCAGCAGCACATCAAGGATGCGATCCTCTGCAGCATCTTCGGCCTGGGCACGCCGCGCCAGCATGGCCTGCTCCCGTACCTGCTTGATGGCAATATCCACCAGGTCACGCATGATGGTGTCAACGTCACGCCCCACGTAGCCAACCTCCGTGAACTTCGTGGCCTCGATCTTGATGAATGGCGCATTTGCGAGCTTGGCAAGACGGCGTGCAATTTCGGTCTTGCCAACGCCGGTGGGGCCAATCATGAGGATGTTCTTAGGCGTGATCTCATGGCGAAGTGGCTCGGCGACCTGCTGACGGCGCCAGCGATTGCGCAGCGCTACGGCCACCGCGCGCTTGGCATCGGCCTGGCCGATGACGTAGCGGTCCAGCTCGGAGACGATTTCTCGCGGGGTCATGTTCATGATCGGTCTTGGGTGTAGTCTGCGCGGGACGTGTGCCCCGTTTCAGCGGAGCCAGCGCCCGAGCGAGATGCAAGGGCTTCAGTCGCCCAGCGTCTCGATGCGCAATTCGTGGTTGGTGTAGATGCAGAGATCCGCAGCGATGTGCAGCGAGCGCTCGACGATGGCGCGCGCGTCCAGTTCGGTATGGTCCAGCAGCGCGCGCGCCGCCGACTGCGCGTAGGCGCCGCCTGAGCCGATGGCCAGAAGACCGTGCTCAGGCTCCAGGACGTCGCCATTACCGGTGATGATGAGCGAGGCTGTCGTGTCCGCTACCGCCAACATCGCCTCCAGGCGCCGCAGCATGCGGTCAGTGCGCCAGTCCTTTGCCAGTTCCACGGCTGCACGCAGCAACTGGCCGCGGTGTTCATCGAGTTTGGCCTCAAACCGTTCGAACAACGTGAAAGCATCAGCCGTGCCGCCGGCAAAACCGGCCAGGACCTTGTCCTGATACAGGCGCCGAACCTTGCGCGCAGTGGCTTTGACGACGATGTTTCCCAACGTCACTTGGCCGTCGCCTCCAAGGGCAACCTGCGTGCCGCGTCTCACGCTGAGGATCGTGGTGCCGTGATATTGCTGCATGGGATAGATCAAGTGATGGGCACTCAGGAGGGATCGTGCCAACGCAGAATTTAGAACTTGCGCAGGTCGATTTGCGCCACTGAGTTGATGCCCAGAATGACAAAGAGACCCGCAATCAGGCGGTGCGTGTTCTCGAATTGGACCGAACGGCCCGCGCTGCTTTGCGTCATGACCCAATTGAGCATAATGCCTGCACTCGCAAAATCCAGCCGCCGCAAGCCGGCAAGGTTCACCACCACGCCTGCTTGTCCCGACGCTGCTGCATCCAGCGGCTTGAGAAATTCCTCGCTTCCACCTTGGATCTCGCCGCTGAGCGACGCAAATGCCACGCCGGCCCCGCTGTTGCCAAAGTGGGTGTTGAACAGACTGGACGCGTGCCCTTCCGAGAGGATGGATGGTAGCTCGCTGAATGGACTAGCGGCGTCGCCCCAGACCGTGTGGACCTTGGCGCGGCTTGGCTCCCAGGTGGGCGGCGAGATTTCGTAAGTTACGCAATAATCAAGCGCGACATTCTCGAATGCTTCCTGTTCGCCGGCTAGGCGTAGCGCCTCGAGTCGAAGACCCCACCACGCCGGATCGGCATTGCGCTGCATGGGCGGTGCGGCGGCCGCACAGGCTTCGAACAGATTGCCCACCCCAACGAGCTCGATCACGCAGCCAACGGCGGTATTAAGGGTCTTAAGGGCCTCAACGGCGAAGGTCTGCGCCCCCGGGGCGATGGATGTCAGCGCGGTGAAATCCAATGCCATTTGCCGGGCGCCGCTGCGGGCCAGGAGCAGCAGGGAGCGCGATTGTGCAGCATCCATCTCTCCGAGAGCCGTAAAGGCGGCGGGTCCAGTGCCGGATGCAGTTGGCGCAGGTGTTGAGGCCGCATGCTGCGTTGGTGCTGTGCTCGATGGGCGCTTGTGCCCGGTCGGCCCGTCCCACGATGGTGCCGAAGACTGGAAGCGGTCGACGTAATCAGCGACCAAGGCCTCGAATTTCGTCGCATCGTTTCCGGCCCGGTAAAGGTCGAAGAGGGCCAACCAAAACTCATTTTCGAGATCGCGCTCGGGGGAGCCCGAAATTGCATCGAGAAGGGCGCGTTCAGCAGCTTCGTCGTGGCCATTGGCGAAATCGATGCAGGCCTGATCGAACAGCGGACTCGATGACACGCCTTCCTGCACGTCAACCGCCATCGGGCCTGAAGAGACATAGCCACCCGTCTTCATCCACGTATCCATGGGTGGATGCTCGGTGGCGAACAAGGTCATGCCCATCACCGTGGCCGCCGCCTGTGTCGGGGCCATCTGCGTCGGCGCCAATTCGGTGGGCATCGGGGTCGTGGGGGCGATGCTCACCAGCGTGCCTGGTTGACCGGACGCGAGCTGGGCTGCGCCGAGCGCGGCTTGATCCATGAACGGCAATCCGTGCGGTTGCCCGTTCGCCGCCTGCACCAGCGGTGCAGCATTCACCTCGCCTGCAAGCCGAATGGCGCTGGCCGCGGTCCCCTCTTGCGCATCCTGTTTGAGCCGGGAGCTCGGTGCCGAGTTGGTGCGCGGCGAAGCCGCTGGCTTGGCGTCGTCCACCATGGCCTGTTCAATCTCGTTGATCTTGCGAAGCGTGGCCTCGCGCTGTGGCGCCGACGGGCTGGTTCCGGTTCCGGTGTCCGGTAGGTCTGTATAGGCGTCGTCGATGGGCAAGCCATCGGCTTGGCGCTTGCGCAGGCGGCGCAGCGAGGCGAGCTCACGGCGTCGGATGAACGCATCAAGCTTTCGCTGCTCCTCCTTGGCCCGGACCTGCTCCTGCTCTTGCAATTCCCGCAGCGCGTTTTCATGTCGAGTGAGCGACCAATCCTGGGTTGGATTCTTGACGAATTCTGTGACCCTGCCCCAGAAACTGCGTGGCTTGGAATCACTCATTGCGAGGCTCGTGCTGCAATCGGCTGTATAACGCGACTCAATCGCCGTACATCTTCTGTTTCATCTCGCGGCGCTGTTGCGCCTCCAAGGATAGCGTGGCGGTGGGGCGGGCCAGAAGCCGCCCGATACCGATGGGCTCGCCCGTCTCTTCACACCAACCATATTCCCCATTGTCAATGAGCACCAGAGCTTGCTCGATCTTCTTCAGCAGCTTGCGCTCGCGGTCGCGTGTGCGGAGCTCCAGCGCATGCTCTTCCTCAATCGTGGCGCGGTCCGCAGGGTCGGGCACCAGCAGGGTGTCCTCGCGAAGATGTTCTGTCGTTTCGCCTGCGCTGCGAATGAGGTCGTTGCGCAGTTCGCTCAGCCGGTTCTTGAAAAACTCCAACTGTACGGACTTCATGTACTCGCCTTCGGGCATGGCAAGCACTTCGGCATCGGTCAAGTCTTGGGGAGCCTTGCTTTTCCAGGCATTGACCAGTTTGGGATCGACCTTGGTCGGGACTGTGGCGGGGGCGATGCTGCTCATGGGTTTCGGTACTGAAATGGATGCATGGGCCAAGGGCCTCGGCGCCGCGGGTGCGGCGGGCATAACGGGTTTGGCGGCCCGAAGTGTAGCCTGAACCACGCCACGCGTCGCGGCGGTCTCGGATTTTGCCAGGATTGGATGCGGCGGGGGCAAGTCAGGCGTGCGGTCTGCGGATGCCCGAGCACGGGGGCCGGCGGCTGGCGAGTGAAGCATCTTGGGCTGCGCCGAGGGCGGGCGCTCAAGCACAATCTTGCCGGTGGCCTTACCGGCTTTTAATAATCCCGCAGCGGCCTGGGCATGCTTTGGTGTGGGCTTGGCTGCGCTCTTGGTGTGCCCCGAAGCCGTCGTCGCTTTGCCCCCCCGAGCCGATGCGGTCTTGCTGGCCGGGCGAGCGGCCCGGTTGGGTTCTGGTTTTGCCGCCTTGACCACAGTTCCTCCTGGAATCTGAAGATGTGCGTGTTCCACCTGCTGGCTTATCGGGCCGGCTCCTTTTGCGCATTTCGGTGCAGGGGGCGCTTTTGTGTGCCATGGCATGGCGTGCCGCACAGCGCTCTTGAATCATGGCCCGCGTGTTCGCGGCGTGCTTCCGAAACCGGCCGATTGTAGTCAGATGGCTGTGGCTCGCCGTCCTGAAAGGTGTGAGTCGTGCGCATTGTGGCTCTCGCGCAACAAAGCGAAAATCATCGGCTACCCCCCGCTTTCACGTGTCAAGCAACAAGCGATTGCTCAAGCCCTTGCAGAATGATGTCGCGGGGCAGGTCAATGCCGATGAAGACGAGTTTGCTTTGGCGCGCCTCATGTCCCCAGGGGCTGGCCAAATCGCTGCCCATGAGCTGATGCACACCCTGAAAGACGACCTTGCGATCGATGCCTTTCATGCTCAGCACACCCTTGTAGCGAAGCATGCGTGGCCCGTAGATCTGCACAATTGCCCCGAGAAAATCCTCAAGCTTGGCCGGGTCGAATGGCTTGTCGGAGCGGAACACGAAGGATTTCACGTCATCATCATGGTGATGATGGTGTGGATGGTTACAGTGATCACCATGCGCGTGATGGTGATCATGCCGGTGGTCATGCTCTTCTTCCTTGAGAAACTCCGGGTCAATGTCCAACTTGGCATTGAGGTTGAATCCGCGCAGATCCAGAACGTCCTTGAGCGGCACGTTCCCAAAATGCGTCACTTGCTGTTTTGCGCGCGGATTCATGTGTGCCAGGCGATGCTCCAGTGCGGCCAATTCATCAGCGCTGACGAGATCAGCTTTCGAGATAAAAATCTGATCGGCAAAGCCCACCTGACGTTGTGCCTCCAATCGAGTATCCAGTTGTTGCTCGGCGTGCTTGGCGTCCACCAGGGTGATGATGGAGTCCAGAAGGTACTGGCTCGCGACCTCATCGTCCATAAAAAATGTCTGCGCTACGGGGCCGGGATCGGCCACGCCAGTGGTCTCAATGATGATGCGATCGAATATCAGCTCACCTTTGCGGCGCCGCGCCGCCAGATCGGACAGCGTGGCTCGCAGATCGTCGCGGATGGTGCAGCAGATGCAGCCATTGGACATCTGGATGATCTGCTCACCGGATTCTTGAACCAGAATGTCGTTGTCAATATTTTCCTCGCCAAACTCGTTCTCGATGACTGCGATGCGCGAGCCATGAGCCTCATGCAAAATGCGCTTGAGCAACGTGGTCTTGCCACTGCCAAGAAAGCCAGTCAGGATGGTGGATGGAATCAGGGGCGTGGACATGGTGGCAGGAGATAAGGGAACAATACGAAAGTGTAGGAGCAGCGGTGAGTCCCTGTTGATCAGCGGACTTGCAGGAGCAAGCCCTTGAGATACTCGCCCTCGGGGAAAGACAGCAGCAAGGGATGGTCGGACCCGGCCATGGTGCGCGCCACGATGTCGGCCTCCACGCCAGCGTCTACTGCTGCGCCAGCAACGATGCTCTGAAACAGAGGCGCCTCGATGCCTCCAGAGCACGAAAAGGTGAACAGCCAGCCCCCGGGCGCCAGCATGCCAAGCGCCAGACGATTAATGTCCTTGTAGGCCCGGGCCGCGCGCGGTGCCGACGCCGCGGTCGGGGCGAGCTTCGGTGGGTCGAGCACGATGGCATCGAATTGGCGTCCCTGTTCGCGCAGCGCACGAAGCGTGGCGTTCACATCCGCGTCCAGAAGCGTGCTTCGGGACGGATCGAAGCCATTGAGCCTCACATGCGCGTCCGCTTGTGCGAGCGCCGGCGCAGAAGAGTCCACGGTTGTCACATCATCGGCTCCGCCAGCCAATGCAGCCAGCGTGAAGCCGCCTGTGTAGCCATAGCAGTTGAGAACGCGACGAAGGCCTTGGTCGCGCACCAGCGCGGAAAAGCGGGCACGGCTGTCGCGTTGGTCGAGGTAAAAGCCGGTTTTGTGGCCGGTGGCTACGTCAACGATGTAGCGCAGGCCGTGTTCGGTGATTTCTGTGCGTGTGGAACCATCCCCGTGCAGCCAGCCACTGACGGGTGGCAAACCCTCGAGTGCGCGAACGCCTGCGTCCGAGCGCTCGTAGATACGCACGTCCGGTAGCAATTCGCTTAGCAATTGCACGAGCATGGCCTTGCTGCGCTCGATCCCCGCAGCCAGAGCCTGCAGCACGACGATATCGCCGTAGCGGTCGATCACGCACCCGGGAAGCCCATCGGATTCCCCGTGCACGAGGCGGACCGCTTGCATGGGCAGGCCCATGCGTGCGCGACGGGCGATGGCGGAACGCAGGCAGTTTCGGAAATGCGCGCGATCGATTCGCGCATCGGGGTCGAAACTCCACATGCGGAGGCGAATCTGGGAGTTCGGGCTGTACGCGGCCCAGCCCAGAACACGGCCATCAGCCGAATCCACGCGCACCGTTTCACCTTTGTCGGCGCCGCCGCGAGCAATGGCTCCAGCGAACACCCATGGATGGCGGCGCAATACTGCGCGGTCCTTGCCTTCGTGCAGGCGAATGACTTTCATGGGAAATTGGGTATCAAAGGTGGCAAAGGGACGGCGCGGCTGAGAGCTGCCGGAGCGCGGTCAACTGCGAAACCGAGCCGATATTGGCCCGCTTAGCGCTTCTTCGCGCGGGGATGAGCCGCATCGTAGACCTGAGCCAGATGCTGAAAGTCCAGGCGCGTGTAGATTTGGGTGCTGGCGATGCTCGCATGTCCGAGCAACTCCTGCACTCCACGCAAATCGCCACTGGACTGTAGCAAATGCGAGGCAAAGGAGTGTCGCAGCATATGCGGGTGCACGGCAGTGGGTAGGCCAGCCGCGTGTGCCCGATCACGCAGCTCAACCCAGACCCTTTGGGCGCTGATGCGTCTTGCACGCGGGCCGAGGAACAGTGCGGCATGGTCTGCCGCTCCACCACCGGGCGCTGGAGACGGGCGCAGCGCAAGCCAGGCCCGCAGCGCTTGCATGGCGGGCTCACCCACAGGCACCGTGCGGCGTTTGCCACCCTTTCCCAGCACGGACACCTCGCTCGCATTCCAATCCACCCAGCCGGCCGATTCATGTTCCATGCTGCGCACGTAGCGGACATCCAGGCCCACGAGTTCGGACACGCGTAGCCCGCTGGAATACAAGAGCTCGGCGATTGCTCGGCCTCGAGCGTCACGCAGCCTGGCGTCGATCTCCTCGCGGGTCCCGGGCGGATCGTTCGCGGTTCCAGGCACCGCGCTGTAGGCGGCCAGAGCCACGGCTTGGTCGACACTCAGCGCGCGAGGCAGGGGTCGGCCCGCGCGCGGTGCGCGAACCCCCTGCGCCGGGTTGCTTGCCACGCGCCCTTGGAGCCCGAGCCACGCGAACAGTCCGCGCCAAGCGGACAAACGTGCGGCAATCGCTCGCGGCGTCATGCCTCCTGCGTGCAGTGAGGCCACCCAGGCGCGAATATTTTGCGGAGTGACCGAGCGCAGATCTGCTCCCGCGCTCCGGGTGCGCCGCTCCAGGTCCTGGAGGTCGCGCTGGTAATTCACGAGTGTGCGCGCGGACAGGCGACGCACATGGCGCAGCATGTCAATGTAGGCCTCGCAGGTAAGGGCGACGTCCCCAGTCGCGGCGCTGGAAGCAGGGCTCCGGGGCTTTGCTGGCGCGCCAACGTTGGGGTTTGCGTCAGACTTGGTCATGGCTATGAACTTGCCGCTGCCCGCTCTAGCCTGCGCGCACCATGCGCTGCAATGCAGCCGAGGCCAGATTGCCGATCCGGGTGAGAAACTCGGTTCCCATGTCGGCCGTGAAGCGGTCCGCGGCGGGTGACCCCAGCACCAAAAGGCCGAAGGCGGGGGCTTCCTCGTTTGCGCGTAATGCGATCATCGCCAGCGATTGCACCGGCAATTGCGCTCCGAGCCAGCGCGCTGCTTCAAACCCGGCGTTGGGGCCGCAGTATGGCTGTATAAGACTGTTGGCCAGCACGGGAATGTCTGCACCCGCATCCGCCGCGTAATCGCGTGTGGCGTAGTCCGGCTGAAGATTCCAAATTCTCAATGCCGCTTGTGGCAACTGAAACTGATTCTCGATTTCGCGCACCATGGTGTGCGGCAGTGCAGCTGTGTCGTGCTCTTGCAGTATCGCCCGTACCCAACTCAGAAGCCGGCCAGATATGGCTTCGTTCTCGGCGGCGTTGCGCATCAGGTCTGCCAAGCGGTGTTCGAGTACGCGCATTTTGTCGCGCAGCATCTCGATCTGCCGCTCCTGCAGCGAAACGGCACGATTGCCGTGTGGGCTTTGCAACTGTACCGTCGAGAGAAGCTCGGCGTGACGCTCGAAAAAATCGGGATGTTCGGCCAAATAGGCGGCCAGGTCCTGTTCGGTAAGTTGCATGGCGGGTCTTGGTTGTGTTCTTCGGTCGTTACTCGGAATGCGTTGCGTCAAATTTCGATCGTGCCGTCGAATACATGGGCCACGGGGCCAGTCATCAGCACTGGGCCCGCTGCGCCGTCCCACGCAATGGTCAGACGCCCGCCCCGCGTGTCCACGTCGACCGGGCTTTGCAGCCAGCCATGACGGATACCTGCAACGACGGCAGCGCAGGCGCCGGTGCCGCAGGCCAGGGTTTCACCGGCTCCGCGCTCCCACACGCGCAGTCGAATACCGTGGGGGTGGAGAACCTGCATAAAGCCAACATTCACATGCGCGGCAAACCGCGGGTGAACTTCGATGCGTGGGCCGAGCGTGGTCACGGGCGCATTGTCCACGTCATCCACGCGTTGTACAGCGTGAGGATTGCCCATGGATAGGGCGCTGATCCACACGGTGACATCACCCAGATCCAGCGGCCAGCGTTTCAGGTCCCCGACGATCTGTGGCACGAGGCCGACGACATCAAAGGGGATCTGCTCCGGGTCAACCCGTGGGCCCCCCATGTTGACCGTCACGCGGCCATCCGCCTCAAGGCTTGGTTCGATGATGCCGCTGTGCGTGAGCACGCGAATGGAGGTTTTATGGGTGAGCCCGACTTGGCGCACAAAGGCAACGAAGCAGCGAGCGCCGTTGCCGCATTGCTCGACTTCGCCACCATCGGCATTGAAGATTCGATAGCGAAAGTCCACATCCGGCTCCGGAGAGGGCTCCACCACGAGAATCTGGTCGGCTCCCACGCCGAAATGCCGATCTGCCAGAAGCTGTATTTGCTTTGGGGTCAACTGCAGGGGTTCCCGTGTTGCGTCGAGCATCACGAAATCGTTGCCGGCGCCGTGCATTTTGGTGAAATGGAGTTTCATGCGGCAGCTGGATTTAATACAGCGAAGGGGCTCCGGGGGGCCGGGTTTTGAAGCGTTTATGGACCCAATGATATTGCTCGGGCATTTCCATCACGCGCTGTTCGATGAATCGGTTGATGCGCAGCAAGTCACCGTCGATGTCGGCCAGGCGCCCGTCGAGCAGCGTTGGAAAGTTGTCCAGGCTCGGGTACACCGTGATCGCGTAGCCGGCATAGTCAGGCAACATGCGCGCGACCACGGGGTACACGCGTGCCTTGCTCGACGCGGCAAGGCGAGGCACCACGTCAAGTGTGGCGGCGGGTACGCCGAAAAAAGAGATGAAGCGCGAATGCCGCGCACCGAAATCCATGTCGGGAAGCGTGTAAAAGGGTGTGTGGCGGCGCAGCGCCCGCAGCATGCCGCCGGCGCCTTCGCGGCGCGACACGATGCGCTCTGTATGAAAGCGGCTTCGACCTGCCAGCACCCAGCGATCGAGTCCCTTGGTCTTCTGTGGGGTGTACATGCCCGAAAGGGGTCGATTCGTGGCCAAGGTCAGAGCTGTCCAGGCCGCATCCATGCCTTCGAAATGCAGTCCCATCAGCAGCACCGCACCGTCCCCATTGAGTGCTTCGTCAACGGGGCCTTGCAGATGCAGGATGCGTTTGAGCTGCTTTGGGCTTGCCCACCACAGAACGACCCGATCGAGAAAGGCACGACTGACGCAGGCGAAGTGCTCACGTGCCACGCGCTTGCGCTCGGCATCGCTCCATTGTGGAAAACACAGCTCCAGGTTGCGCAGCGCAACGGCGCGGCGCTTGCGCGCGAGCGGCCACAGCAAGAAGCCCAGTGCGGTGCCGATGCGGCCAAGCATGCGATAGGGGAGGAAATGGAGCAGCCACAGCAAGGCTAGGGCGATGCGGGTCATGATGTCGTGGCCTGTTGTGTGGGCTGAGCCGACGGCGCACCCGGGTGCGAAAGCGAGCCTGGCGGTGCCTTATAACGGTTGTAACCCCAAAGGTACTGCTCGGGGAGCATCCGGATCAAAGACTCAAGCCCCTGGTTGATCTGCGTGGCTGCTTGTACCGGGTTCTCGGCGAGCGTTTGGTCGAAGGGCAAGAAATGCTGGACATAGCCGCGTCCGAAACTGAGCCGCTCGACGAATACAAGGATGATTCGCGCCCCGGTGAGATGGACCAGTCTCGCTGGCAGCGTCATCGTGTAAGCTGGGCGCCCGAAGAATGGCGCCCAGACGCCCTCGCCGGCCGCAGGTGCCTGGTCGGGCAGCAGGCCTACGGCTTCGCCATTGCGCAATGCGCGCAGCAGGGGGCGCATGCCGGCTATTGTGGCCGGCGCCGTGCGCAACTGGCCGCGGGTCCTGGATTGGACAAGACTTGCAATCCAGGCCTTGCGCGGCGGGCGATAAAGGACAGTGAGCGGTCCCCATTCCGATGCTGTCTGGGCGGAAACTTCAAAACAGCCGAGATGTGGCGTGAGGTAAAGAATGCCGCGCCCTTCGCTGCGCGCCTTGTCGACCCACTCGCGCCCGACCACGCGCACCCGGCGCACTGCTGCGGTTGGGCCTGCTCGAAACCATACATAGGGTATCTCGCCCACCATGCTCCCGGTGGCGCTGGCCACGGCCAGCGCCAGCCGCTTTGGGGCAAAGCCCGCTTGCGCAAGATTGGCACGCAGACGCCTTCGGTAAGTGGGCGAGGTGGCATACACGATGAGCCCCAGCAAGGCGCCCGCAGCCTGCAGCAGGCCGAGAGGCAAATGGGACAGCGCACGAAACAGGCGCAGCATTATGGGGACGAAGAACGAGAGAGGACTTGTAGATGGGGCACGCCGCGCAGCGAGTGCACGACGGGTTCGCTGGACGCTCGAACACGGTAATGTTACGTAGCAGCGCTCCCGGCAGCATGAGCCTACAATTTAGAGCTGTCGCCGAGTTAATGACAACTTGCGGGGCGACTGGTGGTTCAGAAGGATTGGCCGCCTAACCAAAACCGCTAAAGCGTCGCCGTGTGAAGCTTCAAGCGGTGACGGATCCGCAACAGCCCAATAGGAGCTCGCACATGCCCCATACTTTTTTCTTTACTTCAGAATCCGTGTCCGAAGGTCACCCGGACAAGGTAGCTGACCAGATCTCCGACGCTATCCTCGATGCCATCCTCGAGCAGGATCCACGCTCGCGCGTGGCTGCTGAGACCCTGGCCAATACCGGGCTCATCGTGTTGGCTGGAGAGATCACGACGAATGCCGTGGTCGACTACATTCAGGTCGCCCGCAACACCTTGAGGCGTATCGGTTACGACAACGCTGACTTTGGCATCGATTACAAGAGCTGCGCCGTGCTTGTCGCCTACGACAAGCAAAGCCCCGATATCGCACAGGGCGTAGATTCAGCGCACGACGACAACCTCGATCAGGGGGCGGGTGACCAGGGCCTGATGTTTGGCTACGCCTGCGATGAAACGCCGGATCTGATGCCAGCGCCCATCTATTACGCACACCGGTTGGTGGAGCGACAGAGCCAGCTGCGACGTGACGGGCGCCTGCCATGGCTGCGTCCGGATGCCAAGAGCCAGATCACGTTTCGCTATGAAGGTGGTCGCCCGGTGGCGATTGATACGGTTGTGTTGTCGACACAGCATGCACCTGAGATCGAGATGGCCGACCTGCGTGAAGCGGTCATCGAGAACATCATCAAGCCGGTGCTGCCGCCTGAGTTCATGCGTGGCGATGTGAAATTTCTCATTAACCCTACTGGCCGATTCGTTGTGGGTGGGCCCCAAGGCGATTGTGGGCTGACAGGCCGCAAGATCATCGTTGACACATACGGCGGGTCAGCCCCGCACGGCGGTGGAGCGTTCTCAGGCAAAGACCCCTCCAAGGTTGATCGCTCTGCAGCCTACGCGGCGCGTTATGTGGCAAAAAACATCGTCGCCGCTGGCCTTGCAAAGAAGTGCCTGGTGCAGATTTCCTACGCGATCGGCGTGGCTCAGCCCACCAGCATCATGGTCACCACCCAGGGCACGGGAGTGATTGATGATGCAAAAGTCGAGCAACTGGTGCGCCGCCATTTCGACCTGCGCCCCAAGGGCATTGTGCAAATGCTCGATCTGCTGCGCCCTATCTATGCCAAGACGGCGGCATATGGGCATTTTGGCCGTGATGAGCCCGATTTCACTTGGGAAGCCACGGACAGGGCGTCTGCGCTGCGAGCAGACGCAGGTCTGCCCGACGTGCGCCACTCGGCGACAGTGGCGGCCTGAGTACGGCGGCGTCGGAGTTGCCCCGTTCACTGGGGGCAGCACCACGCGCCGTTCGTGTTGCCGCCAAAGTTTTGAGCGGTCGACATCGGGGTCATGATCACGCGTACCGGGGCAAAGGCGCGCGTGGCGACGCGGTGCCCGTGCATGGACGCCCCGAAGGGGCTCATCCTGGCTCGATACCGGGGTGAGCGCCGAAGGAGTCTCCATCCCTCCGGCGCAAGCGGTGGCGAAAACCAAGGGCGGCGAGATTGTCAGATCACCGCGCGCGCTCGCGCCCAACTCAGGCGAATCGCCGCCTGACCCTGGCGACACGCGTGATCCATAGACGCTCTTGCCAAGCCTGTTGGGCGAGAAAAGGGGAGCCCCACGCTCTCCAATCGTCGAATGCAAGCCTGCCAATGCGCACCGCCCTACAATTACGGCCTCCTGAGGAGCGCTGCAACGCCAATACCGGGTCACGCCCGGTGGTCGCCAGGCTCGGGACACTGATCGCAAGCGGCCTCGGGCAGCTTCCAGTCAACGGCGCTCGCCCAACCCGTGCCGGGCGCGGGATGCGGTGAGCATCCGCCCCGGCCGCCGTTTCATGGAGATTTTGATGAACGCTGTGGTCGACCTGAATCAATCCCCCGATTTTCGCGTGGCTGATTTGACCCTTGCCGATTGGGGCCGGCGCGAAATTCGCATCGCCGAAACAGAGATGCCAGGCCTTATGGCTATTCGGGACGAATATGCGGCACGTCAGCCGCTGCGCGGTGCTCGTATCACCGGAAGCCTGCACATGACCATCCAGACTGCGGTGCTGATCGAAACCCTGCAGGCGTTGGGTGCACAGGTGCGCTGGGCATCGTGCAACATTTTCTCCACACAGGACCATGCAGCCGCAGCC
>JAKBCY010000260.1 GCA_021807445.1 Pseudomonadota bacterium | reverse complement strand
TTCCACGTTGCCTCCGGTGCGCGACGCAATCACTGTGCGCCCGCACATCATGCTCTCAAGCACAACATTTGACAGCCCCTCAACCAAGGAGGGGAGCACAACCATGGTGGCTGCTGACATCAACGCGGATGTGTCGTCGCGTTGCCCGAGAAAGCGCACCCTGTCGCCCACGCCGAGGGCAGCGGCCTGTGCCTCGAGGGCCTGGTGCAGCGGTCCGATTCCGGCGATGAGCAGCACGCCGCGCGCCTCGCGCAGGCGCGCCATCGCGCGCAGGAGAGTGGATACATCCTTTTGAGCCACCAACCGCCCAACGAAGAGGATCAGTGGCGTATTCGGGGCGACGCCGAGTCGAGTGTTCACGCCAGCTGCGGCCTGCGGCTCCGGCTCCGGTACGGTCACCCCGTTGTAGATGACCCGGATCAGCCCCGGCGGCAGGCGCATGCTTTGTTGCGCGCTGCGCGCCCCGGCCTCAGAGTTGGCCACGACCCGCCACGATCGACGCATCACCCACTGCTTGATACCTCGATGCAGGGGCCGATCCCAGTCAAAGGTGTTCCGGATCGATGTCAACAGCACCGGCCTGCGCGCGGGAGCCAGCAGGGTGTGCACCACAGCGCCCCACAACTCGCCGGTAAGGGCGAAGCAATGCATCACGTCATAGTGACCATCACCCACAATTTGCCGCAGGCGCTGGATGAATGCAGGGTCGATGCGCCCACGCTTGTCCACGCGCAAGACGGGAACGCCGGCCTGTTCGAGTTGATCGACGAAGAAGGAGCGATTGCGAAAATACAGCACCGTGGGTTCGAATCGGTTGCGGTCAAGGCCCATGGCCATGTGCACGATCTGGCGCTGTGTGCCGCCGACCTCCATCTCATCGGTGACGATGAGCACGCGAATCTTGCGCTGCGCCTCAGGCATGGCGGGCCTGTGTGAGCATGCTGCGATGATGGGTGCCCGCTTCAACGAACGCGGCATGCAGTTTGCTGGCTTCAGTGGCCACGTTGAACTCAACCTCGATGGTGCGGCGTGCGCGCTGCACGCGTGAGGATGCTTCCGAAGGAGAGGCGCCAAGTTGACGCTCAATGCAGTGCGCCAATTCGATCGCATCCCCTGGCGTGGCCAGGAGCCCGCAGGTGTCCTCAGCAACGAGTTCGGGAATGCCCGAAACCCGGGTGGAGACCACCGGTGTGCCACAGGCCATGGCTTCCATCAAGGCCACTGGAATCCCGTCGCGATCACCCTGCGGGGTGATGATGCTTGGCAGCACGAACACTGCGGCGGTATTGAGGAGGCGCCGAACCTCCTCATGCGCGCGCGCACCCAGCAACTCCACCTTGTCCTGTAGCCCCAAATCGGCAATCCTCTGCGCCAGCACCGAGCGCAGCGGGCCTTCCCCGATAATTCGGCAGGTGAAGTCGATGCCGCGCGCAGCCATGAGACCGCAGGCGTCGACAAGGTGTGCGAAGCCCTTGATGGGGTCAAGCCTTCCCACGGCAAGGATGAGTCCCCTCTGGCGATCCCCGGGAGGAAAGGCATAATCGCCCGGCGAGACACCACAGTGAATGACGCGCGTATCCTTCACAAGCGAAGTCCCTACCGCGGTGGCCAGGAAATCGCGGTTGTATTGCGAGATGGTCACGCTGAACGCGGCACGTTTGAGTTTGGCCGCTAGAAGGTGGTCTTCCAGGAAGATGTCGTGCGCATGCGCGGTAAAGCTAAACGGCAAGCGCAGCCGTCCCGCAGCAAACATGGCCGCTGTCGACGGGTAGGTCGCCCAGTGGGCGTGCAGATGGTCAGGCTGCAGGCGCCGGACGGTATCGAGCATCGCCAATGTACGCCACCAGGCGATCACGGACTTGGCAAGAGTTTTCGGTTTACCCATGAAACCATGGATCAGTTGTCCCCATTCCACGAGCGAGCGCAGCGGGTGGCGAAGCGCTTCGGTCGCGGCAAGTCGTGCCGCGCGTGCCGGGCCAGGCGGATACAGCACCTGACCCAGGAGGGCTTGGGCGTCCGACTGCACCAAGTCCTCACTGGCCGGTTTGAGCGAGACAATGTGCACGTCGACTCCGAGTTCCATGAGTGCCCTGATCTCGCGCACGATGAACGTTTCCGACCAACAGGGGAAAAGGGAGACGAAATACACCACCCGCATTTTGGTTGGCCTATGCATGCTCAGGCGCTCGGCTGCTCAGGCGCGGCGGCGGGACCAGTGCGCCAGAGGTGGGCATTGCGATTGGTGAGAAACTCGAGCAGTCCGAGGATGGCGTAGGCGTTCAGTGCGATGAAGGTTGTGGCGAGTTTCACGGTCGAGCGATTGCGCAGGGAAGGCATCAGCTTGCCAAGCATGGGCAGCGCATAAAACCCCAGTTGGGCGCCGAACAGCAAGCCATAAAAAATCGAGTGGGCGGCGAGCAGCGCGCTGCATCCGAGCGCCACGATCATGGCCCAGGGCGCCAACAGGCGCAAAACTTTGTGCGAGATGAATTGCACGATGATGGGATTGCGCCACGGCAGCAACAGCTGGGGGTAGAGCTTGAGCAACTGGAAATTGCCAGCCAGGGTACGCACCTTGCGGCGGCGCTCCTGCCGCGCCTGCGCGGATGGAGCGTCGTAGGCAATCGCGCGGCTCTCAAAGACGATGCGTTTGCCTTGCATGGCGACCAGCATCGGGATGGCTACGTCGTCCAGGATGGTGCAGGGGGCGATGGGCTTGAAACAGCTCCTGCGCAAGGCGTAAAGCGCTCCGGTGACGCCAGGCGAGGAGTGAATGGCAGCCTGACTGCGGCGGATAAATTTTTCGTAGCGCCAATACGCACCGACCCCGCTGGCGAAGGGGGTCGGATCATCGCTCACGAAGACGAGCTCGCCGCTGACTGCGCCCACCTGGGGGTCGGCGAGATTGCCCACCAGCTGGCGCACTGCCTCCGGGTGCAGTCGCTGGCGCACGTCGGTCAGCACGAGAACGTCCTCGTCACAGAGGGCGATGGCATCGTTGAGGCAAGACGCCTTACCACGCGGCGCGGGAAAAGCGATCAGGCTGACGCGGGGATCGGAACAGGCATGCACGACACGCTCCATGCCGTCTGTGGACCCGTCGGAGGCGATGAACAGTCGAAGACGCTCGGGCGGGTAGTCCTGCGCCAGGCAAGTCTCGATTTTGGCTTGGATGCGTTGGACTTCATTGCGCGCCACCACGATGATCGCGACGCGCGGCAGGTAGTCGGGTGATGCTGCAACCGGGTGGGGCGCCAGTCGTGCCCAAAGGCCAACCAAGGCCGGGTAGCCAAAATAGGTGTAGACGAGCAGGGCGACGGAAGCCCAGAATAGCCATGCCGCCACTTCAACCACCTCCTGACGCGAAATGCAGCAGGGCGCGCCGTACCCGCTCGTAGTTGGCGTTGCCGAGCATGCGCTTGCCCGAGGCCAGCGAGCCATAGCGCAGCCGTTGCTTGAGAAGTTCCATGCGGTCCTGCCGGACCCACTTGACGAACTGCGAAAGTGGCGTGCTGCGCAGGACAGCCA
>JAKBCY010000259.1 GCA_021807445.1 Pseudomonadota bacterium | reverse complement strand
AGATGAAGTGTTCATGGTTCGTCGCTTTCGGGTTTGGTTGCGCCGGGTGTGGGGCAACCCCGCACCCGGGTTTTCAATGCCAGGCAATCAGGCGACGGCGGCTCTCAAATCGGCCTCGGCTTCCGCGAGGCCCTTTTCAAGCGCTTCGGGTCCCATGGCCAAGCCTTCGGCATAAATGAATCGCAGGTCGGTCATGCCAAGAAAGCCCAGTACCGTCTTCAGGTAAGGGACTTGGGAGTCGTTGGGCGTGTTGCGGTAGCGGCCACCACGTGCCAGTGCCACGTATACGGTTTTACCGGTCAAGAGGCCTTCCGGTCCTTTCTCCGTGTAGCGGAACGTCACGCCTGCCCTGGCAATGGCGTCAATCCAGTTCTTGAGCTGCACTGGAACGCCAAAGTTGTACATGGGCACGCCAAGCACGACCGTGTCGTGTTGCTGGAGCTCGGCAATCAGTGCATCGTCCAAGGCCACACGCCGCGCTTGGTCAGGGGTGCGCTGTTCGGCTGGGGTGAACAGCGCGCCCAAGGCGCTTTCGTCCAGCAGCGGGTGGGGTGTGATCGCCAAGTCGCGCACGGTC
Source organism: Pseudomonadota bacterium (assembly GCA_021807445.1). Taxonomy (GTDB): domain Bacteria; phylum Pseudomonadota; class Gammaproteobacteria; order Burkholderiales; family Burkholderiaceae_C; genus Thiomonas_A. The sequence continues at coordinate 2,959 of JAKBCY010000259.1, read as the reverse complement.
ACCCGCGCCGTGGGGTTGCCTGCATGCAGATGGGCCACGATCGTGTTGGCGACCCGCGTGGAGTTGGCTCCCTCGCGGCGTGCACTGGCATTGACTTGCAAAATGTTCATGGGGATACCTTCGTCTGTGTTGATGATGAATTGCGGAGATGTATCCACTGTATTCGTCTCTCGGGTGATATGAAAGCCTCGAAAACGGGTAACATTGTTCCGTATATGGAACAATCATTGCGTCACGTTGACCCGAACGATCTGCTTATCTTCGCGATCGTGGCTGAGCTCGGCAGTTTCAGCCGCGCTGCTGATCGACTCGGGATTCCCAAGTCCACAGTATCGCGCCGGCTGGCCTCGCTGGAAGCGCGCTTGGGCGAGCGTTTGCTTTTGCGTACGACGCGCCGCCAAGCCTTGAGCGAACTGGGGGGGCAGTTGCTTGAGCATGCGCGCCAAGTCGCGGCCGAGGTGGATGCCGTGACCGCACTGAGCGAGCACCGCCAAGCGACACCCACCGGCCGGCTGCGCGTGTCGATGCCAAGTGACTTTGCCAATCTTCTTCTCGCGGACACATTGGCCGCATTCGTCGCACTGCATCCAGCGATCGATCTTGAGCTGGATTTGTCTCCGCGTCGTGTGGACCTCTTGAGTGAGGGGTTCGATGTGGCTGTGCGCATGGGCGAGTTGCCCGATGACAGCTTGCTGGCAGCGCGCAGGCTTGCTGCATTTCCAAGCGGACTTTATGCCGCGCCAGCCTACTTGGCTGCCCGCGGTGAGCCTCAACGGCCCGACGATCTCGAACATCACGAGTCCGTGCGACTGCTGGGCAGCAGCGGCGAGCCCGCAATGTGGACCCTCTCACGGGGAAAGCAGCGTTGGACGGGTGTCCCCAGGGGCCGCGCCAGTGCGAATTCGCCCGAGCTTTTGATTCGACTCGCTCGTGCCGGCGCGGGAATCGTGGCCGTGTCCGATTATTTCGCATTGCCCGATGTGCACCGCGGTGCGCTGCAGCGGGTCCTTCCGGATTGGTCTCTTCCGTCGCCCACGGCGTGGGCCGTGTTTCCGGGTCGCAAACTGATGCCCGCGAAAACCCGCGTGTTCATCGACATGCTTCAGCTCGTACTGGGCAAAGCGGAGTTTGGTGTCGCGCGTGTCGCGCACGGTTCGCGCGCACGTCCTTAATGGACATCCGCTGCGCCGACAGACGTCGCTGTTCAGAGACTGTCGCGAGAGCCGATTGCCGAATGGAACCGTTAAGGCAATGCTGATGAAGAGATGAGCGATGAGCATGACTTGTGAGGCTCTGTCGCCGGCTTGCGCGAGAGGCCGTGGCCTGCAGGATGGCGAGCCCGTCAAGAGCATCAGAACTCAGCAGGCGTTGACTGGGTATTGCCTTCGCGCGTGGCCAACGCATGGAGCGCGAAAGCACTGGCGTCGAGCACAGGATCGGGACGACAATGCAAAGCTCTTGTGCCCACGGCGGCGCGTTCATTCCCGATTCATTATGCCCCCCCATTTCCGGCCTCGGCGCACCCTACTGGGTGCTTGTGTATTGGCGCTGACGGTTTGTGCGACGACCAGCTCGGCGCAGGCGGTTCTGCAGCCCCGCGATCTTGCGGAGCACGCAATGCGTGGCAGCGCAGCCAGTCTTGAAAAACTGCGGGTTGCAGCGGGAGGTGGCGATGCGAGTGCCGAGTTCTGGCTCGGCACCTATTTCGATTCCGAGCATCATTTTGAGCAGGCCGCGGCATGGTACCGACGCGCAGCTCAGCAAGGCTTCGCGCAAGGCCAGTACGCCCTTGGCGTGCTCTACGCCGGTGGACAGGGCCTGGCGCGTGACGACGGGCAAGCAGCAACCTGGTTTGCCAAGGCCGCGATGCAGGGCAACGTCTTGGCTCAGACGAATCTGGGATTGCTCTATGAGCGCGGCGTTGGCGTGCACCAAGACGACGGGAAAGCAGCATTCTGGTTCTCGAAGGCAGCCCAGCAGGGCAACGCTCTGGCTCAGACACACCTGGGGCTTTTGTATCGTCGTGGACAGGGGATGCAACGCGACGACGCGAAGGCTGCGGCTTGGATTGCAAAAGCGGCCGAGCAAGGGATGAGCCAGGCGCAACAGATCCTTGGCGCCATGTATGTGCGCGGACAGGGTTTGCCGCAAGATCCGGCACAGGGCGCGCGTTGGCTGCAAAAGGCAGCCCAGCAGGGCAACGCGCTGGCTCAGGACCAACTCGGGCTTTTATACAAAAATGGATTGGGCGTGCAGCGGAGCAACGAGCGCGCTGCAAACTGGCTTGCCAAAGCCGCAGCCCAAGGTGTGCCGGACGCGCAGGACAACTTGGGTTGGCTGTACGCAAACGGCTTCGGCGTACCCCAAAGCTACACGCAGGCGGCGGCCTGGTATCGCAAGGCGGCCGACAAGGGCGTTGTCGATGCCGAGTTCAGTTTTGGCTGGTTGCTGGAGAAGGGGTATGGCGTGGCGCAGGATGATGCGCAGGCGGCCACGTGGTACCGCAAGGCGGCCTCACATGGTGAGGCCCATGCGCAAAACAACCTGGGCCTTCTGTACGAGCACGGGCGCGGCGTGAGCCGGGACGACGTGCAGGCAGCCCAATGGTTTCTCAGATCAGCCCTGCAGGGTGAGGCCAATGCCCAGTACAACCTGGGCTCACTGTATGCGCGTGGGCTCGGCGTTCCGCAATCACTGGTCATCGCTTATGCGCTTGATAGCGTCTCAGCACAAAGCGATCCGTCAACGACCAACCATGCGGTGCGAGCACTAGCGAAACTGCGACCGGAGTTGTCGACGACTCAATTGCAGGCAGCGATCCAGCTGGCCGGGGAGGCGGCAAGGCCAGCAAACCTCGGTCCGGCACTTGACGCCTACGCGAAGGCTTCTGGCATGGAGCTCAGCTCAGGTGCGAATGGGAGCGGTACGAGGGAAGGCCATGTCGCCGTGCAGGCCGGTG
>JAKBCY010000258.1 GCA_021807445.1 Pseudomonadota bacterium | reverse complement strand
CGCCTTGGATGCGACAAAAAGTTCCCCGATGGTCGGCGGTTTTTCTGGCATCACCATCGCTGCCGTGGTGACAGGCCCGGCCAATCCAGCCTTTGTTCGGGGTGGTAAGACAGCGGCGCTGTGTTGCCCATTGGTCTTGGTCGGCTCCACGGTTTTCGGCGCATGATCTTCGGGTAGCGCCCTGGGATTGCGCCAATCGAGGACAGTGCCGCCGACCAGTGTGATCCTCAGGAGATCATGAACCCCTGAGATCGTGTAATAAGCACCATCTGCCATGACGGTGTCTGCCTGCGCAGTGCCGCCCTTGTCGATGCTGGCAATCGACAGAATGACGGTGTGAGGCCGAGGCAGGATGTAGGTGTCCGTCCCGTTATCAAAAACCTGGGAGATCCACTGCCCGTCTGGGCCAGACCCACGCCAAAAAATGTAGGGCGATGGCTGCAGCGGAGCTGGCAATTGCGCGCAGCCCGCAAACGCGATGGCAGTGAATGCGGCAAGGAAAACTTTTTTCATCAATGGCTCCTTGAGTATGGCGTCATCAGCATGTCTTTGGCGACCATGAAGTCAAATTCGGTGCCTGGCGCAACCGTTCCGGTCGGCGGAATGTTCAGATTGCGCTGCATCAGGGTTTGCACCGTCTGCTGAAGTGACTGGGCCAGAACTGTCCCCCCGGTTTGCGTGCCCGACGTCCCCACGTTGATCGTGACGTTCTGCTGCGAATTCGGCAGTAGCAGCGATGCCGCACCGATCACAAAGGACGCCCCGAACATCTTCAAAAAATGGTTGTTCACGTCGGCCGGCATGCCCGACATTCCCTGCCCGTCAGCGGCTGGCGTCCCAGACAACGAGATCCACTTGCCATTCGGAAGAATCAGGCGGTTCATCGCCACCAGAACGCGGGACTGCCCGACCTTGAATGTGCTGCTGTATCGCCCGACCAAAACGCTCCCACGCGGAATGAGCAATTGACTCGCATGCACGCTGTCATAGACATCGCTGACGACCCGCGCGGTGATGGAACCCGGAAGATCTGTGTCGATCCCGCTGACGGTGACCGCGCGGATGATCGACCCCTGCATGAGGACGGGCTGGACGTAGGCTGCGTGCTCCTGAACCGGGGATTCGCCTTTGTCGGCGGACTCTTGCTGCGTCGCAAGAAAGCCATCGGAGGCAGACGTTGCCTGTTTGGTGGTCGCGCTCGATGGCATAGCCATGGCCGGAGGCGGCGGTTGCATCGATGCCAGCGCTTCGCGTGCGGCTTGAATCGGGCTGATGACAGCGTTCGACGCTCCGACCGTGGCGGATGCGCTTTCTTTGATCAGGTGTACCCCAGGCACGGCAGGAGATGACGACCAAATGAGGTCACGCCTCTGACGGGCCTTTTCCTCTGGGGAAAGTCCGCCAATGGCCGCTCCGCTAGCCTGCTGGTACGGCAACGGGACGATCGGTGCTGTGGGTTGGTGCAAAGAGACGGTAGGGACAGATCCAGCGCTCGCCGGGCCGCCGGCCTGGGATTGCAGTTGCTGCATGAAGTGTGACGCCGAAGTCGCCTGAGCTTGCGAATTTTCGTGGCTTGGCGCGGCTGGGGCTTGCGCTTGCTTGGCGTATTGATGCTGAGGCCACAGGGCCCAGGTGACGATCAACACGATGGCCGCGGCCATTCCCGCCATCATGAGATTCTTGCGTGGCTTGCCCTGCGCGATGGACGTATCAAGCATCGCCGGCTGCGCGCCTGGCGATGCATCGACCTGCATCGGTTTGAACGGGTCGTTAGGGTCGTGCGGATCGCTCACGAGCGACCTCCGCTTCCTCGAACAATGTCAACCTGTTCCTTGCCGAGCTTGAGTGAAATTTTGGACGCCACGCGCTCGATGACCAGGTAGTCGCCCCTGGTGATGTAATTCACAAGCGTCAGATTTCCTTGAGCGTCAACCAGGAAGGCAGCCGGAAGGTCTTGCAAATGCGGCATCAGCAGGTAGGTGAAGCGCCCGTCGTCGAAGACGTTTTCGGGGCGAAATGCAGCCTTGCCGTGGACCGTGTAGGCGAAATTCAGTTTGTCGGGATCGATTTTCAGCGAGACAAGCGAAGCATGTTGCTCGGCCGTGAGCGCCGCCTGTTGCTGGGCCATCGCTTGCTGTTGCTGCACCTCATGCAGCTTGACGCGCATCTCGTCTTGCGGGTAGTGAAACGACACCATCTGCTCGTAGTTCGAGACGGGCCCGCTGAACAATTGAAATTGGTAGATCCTCTTGTTGGTGACCAGCGACAGCGACGTGGTGAGGTCCGGGCGCACAGGCTTGATGTAGATGTTGGTTGGCCCTCCCGTGACTCTCCATTCGATGGAGTCGCCAATGTGGGGATCCTCGATCAGGCCCTCCCCTGGGGCCAGCGCGATCTGCGTCGTCATACCGACGGCGCAGTGCAAGTCATACACCATCTCCGGGCTGTAGGTGAAGACGCGAATGCGGCTGTCGAACGGAGAGGCAACAGCGCTGGCCGGGCCTGCCGCTGGCTGACCGCCGGCGAATGCTGCGTGGCATGACAGGCCGAGCAGCAGCGCGGCGACCATGCGCGATGAGGGTCCAGGGTTCATGACTTGGAGACTTCCTTGTTGAGGTTGAAGCTGGTCACATACACGCCGGCGGGATTGCGAATGGCGTCATTGACCGTCTTAGGCGGCGAGATCGTGAAGCTGACCGTCATGTCGAAAACGGAGGACACTGGCGTGGATCCTTGTTCGCTGCGATCCGTGGTTTGAAACCGCAACAAGGCGGCGTTGGCGTTGATGAAGTTGATCGACAGATAGTGGTATGTGCGCAGGAAAGCCGGCTGTTTGCGCAAAATCGCCGCTGGGTTATTCACCTGGTAAAACGACTTGACCTGGTCCTGCCCCTGCCCATCGGTCATCGACAAGGCTTTGGCAACGAGTTCGGATTGAATCGTCCCGTTGACAGTCAGCAGATTGCTGGCCCACTGGTTCAGCGCGTAAGCGATGGCCGCCTGATCGGGCGAGAATGCGCGGTCGTCGACAGGCTGGGCGACCAATTCGCCAGAATTTGTTTCATGCACCAGGACGGCCTGGACGCGCACGAGAGGCAACATGCGAAAGATCGCGATGGCGCACAGCAGCACGGCTCCCGAAAGCGCGAATGTGGCGATGCGCCAGTGATTCCGCTCCAGGGATATTGCCGAGCCGCGGGCGAAAAACGTGCGCCTTGATGCCTCGGATGGAACGCCCGGGACGGTGGTGATTTCCGCCTCGGGCTGACGTGTGGATTTGCGCGTGAACATGCTTGCATTGTTGAGATGCACACCTTGGCTCGCCCCTGGAAAGACGCGGCCTTTTTTTCAACTTTCGTGAACCCAGTTGCTGGCACGGTGTGTTGTGCGATCATTCCATCGAAAAACCAAAGAAAGGAAAGACTGTCATGGAAATCTTTGTCGCGAAATGGCTGCCATGCCTCCACTTCTGGCGCTCCGGACGTCCTGGCGCTGCGGCGGTCGCTTTGCTGCTGCAGATCTCTATCCTGTTGTGGCCGATCGCATCGTTCTGGGCTGTGTCCGGTGTGGTGCGGGCCATGGAGTCCGAGCAGTGGCATCCTCTTGTGCGCA
>JAKBCY010000257.1 GCA_021807445.1 Pseudomonadota bacterium | reverse complement strand
TTGGTGGAGTGGATCATGCAACGAGCGCGCAGCTATATCTTTGCGACCGCGGCGCCCGCCCTCGTTGCTGAAACCCTGCGCGTCAGTCTCAAGCTGATCGCCGCAGAAGAGTGGCGCCGGCAAACCTTGCAGGGCCTGAATCGACGCTTGCGCGCGGGCTGCGCCACAGCCCTTCCTCCTGGCTGGAAACTCACACCCTCCGAGACCCCGATTCAACCGATCATCATCGGTGACAACGCATCCGCCCTCGAGGCGATGTCCGCCCTGTGGAAAAGGGGGTTTTGGGTGCCTGCGATTCGCCCGCCCACCGTGCCCGAGGGAACGGCCCGACTGCGCCTCAGCCTCTCAGCCGCCCATACCCTGGGTGACATCGACCAACTCATTGAGGCACTAGCCTCACTGGCACCTCCACCTCCAGGCTAGGGCTCACCGGGTTGCGCGATATGCGCCGCGGACGCGACCGACTCACGCAACCAACCGCGAATATGCGAGGTCCGCAAGTCCACGTCCAGTCTGTCTCCGATCGCCAGGTGATGGTGGTCGGCCAGACGATAGGGGGCGGTAAGCCATAAAAGCGCGTTGCCGCAGCGCAACGCTGCCGTGGTATTGGCGCCCTGCACCACCAAGTGCTCGATATGACCGTACACCGGGTTTTCGCTTGTGCGGTGCTCATGAGCTTTCAGGGGCGGCAGGCGCACGTCATCCGCTGCCACCACCCAATCGACGAGGCAACCTGGGGCCGCCTGTGGCAACAGCGGCACACGCAGCGTGGAACCTGCTGCTTCCCATCGCAGAAGGGTGGATCCAGCTTGCTCCTCGTTCTCCAACACAGTGCCCACGAATCGATTGCGAAAACCCAGCAGCGCGGCGGCCTGAATGCTGACGGGGTGCGCGAACACATCCCGCGGAATACCCTGCTGCACCACGCGCCGCCCCGCCATCAATACCATCCAATCCGCCATCGCTGCCATGCTTGCATCGTGCGTCGCGGCCAACGCCGGAACCGAAAGCCGATGCATGCGTGAGATGAGTTCGGCCATGACTTCATCCCGCGTGCTCGCGTCCAGGGCTGATGTTGGCTCGTCGAGAAGCAGAATATGAGGCTTACGCGCCAAGGCCCGCGCCAAGGCCACTCGCTGCTGCTGTCCACCGCTGAGTTGCGCCGGGCGCTTGTCCGCATGATGCGCAAGATTCATGGAGCCAAGCAGATCAAGCGCGACACGGCGATGCTCCCTGAGCGTGCCGCCGAGCGCATACGCAACGTTTTCCCACGCCTTGAGATGCGGAAACAGCGCATAGCCCTGGGGCAGATAACCGATGGGCCGGCGCTGCGGCGGCAGCCCATGGAAGGGTTCGCCTGTGCTTGGCACCAGGCCGGCCAACGCCTTGATCAGTGTGCTCTTACCCTCTCCGCTCGCCCCCAACAAGACGGTGAATCCACGAACCTCGAATTGCGCGGAAAGGACGATGGGATGCGTGACGGAAAGATCGATGCGCATGGAGCGTTTAATGCCGCACCGAATTGCGGCGCGACAGCGCACCCATCAATAGCGGCAAAGGCAGGCCAATCATGAAAAACAGCCAAAGCAGAGGATAGACCGCGGAAAGTCCCGTGTCCTGCAGATTGACCCAGAGCCTGACCGGAATGCCTTGAGGGTAGTACGCGACGATGAGCACGATGCCGAACTCCCCGAGCGCCCGCACCCAGGCCAGCGCCACCCCAGCGCCGAGCCCGAGCCTTGCCAAGGGCACCGTGATACGCCAAAACGTTTGCCAAGGCGACTGCCCAAGTGTGAGCGACATCTGTTCGAGTTCGCGCGGCACTCCTTCGAAAGCCGAGCGCGCTGCCACGATGTAGTAGGGCGCGCTGCCGTAAATCTGCGCAAGCACGAATGCGTTCGCCGTGTTCGTGAGACTGAGCCCCATCTGCGCGAGCGGTTGACCCACCCAGCTATAGGGCCCGTAACTCATGGACAACAGAAGGCCCATGGCCAGTGGCGGCGTCAACAGCGGCAGCAGCACGAGAAGTTCGAGCGCCCATTTGCCACGAAACTCATATCTGGCCAACCACCAGGCCACGGGCGTGCCAAAGATCACCACAATGGCCACGGCCACGAGGGTGTAGATCACCGACACCCGCAATGACGAGAGGTCGCCGCTCTGGAGTTGCAACTGGCTCCAGGGCGTGCTGATGAACAATCCGAAGAAGGGAATGGCAAGAAAGGCCAGCCCGGCCAGACCGAGCGCGGCCACCACCCAGGCGCGCCGCGCCTCACCCGCGTTTGGGTGAGAGCCACCAAATTCAGCGGCGGCAGCGGAATCTAGGGGAAGGATGGGCATGTAGGCAGGTCAGGCAGTGAAAAAGGGCAGCGGTGCCATTGTCACCTACCACATGCATCTATTGAAGACTGCCGCCCTTGGGCTCACCATACCCGTACGCCTTGAACATCCTCTGCCCCTCGGCACTGGTCATGAACTTGACGAAGGCTTCGCCAGCTTGTGGATTGGGGGCGTTCTTTAGCACGGCTGCATAAAAAACCATCGGTTGAGGAAATACGTTTTGGCTCTTGCCACTTGACATCGCAACGCTGAAATGCACCGTGCTGTACCAAGTGGCCATCATGGCAGGCTCGCTCAGATTGATTTGCGCCGGAAGGCTGACATAGGGCAAGCCATGCGAGAGGACGGCACTGAGGTAGCCCGACGTGGCGTCGAGTTGGCCCGATTCGAGGCGCGACAAGAGCGAGGGCTCGGTAAAGATCTGCCTGCTGTTGTACACGCCACCCAGAATCTTCTCGGCCAATCCCGGCTTTTTGTAGTAGCGCTCGGCCAGCAGCATGGTCAACACGATATTTCGACCCTGAGGGTCCACGGTTGGATCGGTGCGGCCAAACTTCAATCCCGGTTTCTCCAGCACCGAATACCAATTGACTTTGCCAGCTGACGCAGCCATGAAATCTTTGGCAAACCGGCTCTTGGGGCTATATGCGATCACCATCTGCGTGCTGGCCACAGGTACCGCCACACCAATTAATCCCGCCTTTTGCAACACCCTGATCGGGCCCGGGGTCACCGATACGAACACGTCGGGGTTCAACTGCTTGGCAGCGATCAAGTGCGCGAGCCCGAAGGCACCAGCACCCTGACCCTGGTATTGCACGTGCGCCTGCCTTGCGATGGCTGGGCCCAATCCCTTGTCCATCAGTGCACCCATCGAGCCTGCATAAGCCACCGCAAGCACGGGCTTTTCCGCTTGTGCTTGCGGACCCACGCACGCGCTGGCGAGCGCGACAGCGACGGCAACCAGGAACCGGGACATCTTCGTGAATCGTTGCATCGAGTACTCCATTTGTTGGGACCACAGCCGCTCAATCGCTCCGGCCACCGATGAGGTTGCATTTTTATCATCGGATATGTTTATGAAACTATAACGCAAGACATTTTGTGTATGCGTCGTGGCGATCACCGCGAAAGAACTTTTTCAGATGATTCATATAAATACAAACACAAAGGTCCGACTCGTTATATCCAAATGAATCGTTCGATTACCCTGGATTCGTGCCACCCGAGATTTGTCAGCAACGCGTCGAAGATGAACTCTCCCACCGCTAAA
>JAKBCY010000256.1 GCA_021807445.1 Pseudomonadota bacterium | reverse complement strand
CGTATGGCCAAGCCGTTCTGCAACAGGACGGCGCGCGCATCGAACTCAAGGTGCAACCGCTTCCTGGCGCACCAAGCCTGCCGGCCGTCGGAGGGCCCGCAGCCTTTGCACAGCCTCAAACGGGGCCGGCGCCAGGGCCCGCCGCCGGCCCCGGGTTTTTGCCCAACCTGGCGCCCGGGCTCACGCTGCGCCCGCAGCCATGACTGTGCGCGCAGCGGTCTCTAGAGAAAGAGCTTGACCACCGGGTTGTCGGTTTCTTCAACGTAGGCGTAGCCCAGGGTGCCGAGAAACTGGCTGAAGCGTCGGTGATCGACTGGCGGCACTTGGATGCCGACCAGAACCCGTCCGGCGTCCCCACCCTGATTGCGGTAGTGAAAGAGACTGATGTTCCAGTCGGGCTTGAGGTGCTCCAGAAAACGCATGAGGGCGCCCGGGCGTTCGGGAAAGTCGAAGCGAAACAGGCGCTCGTTGACCGCAAGGGTCTGTCCGCTGCAGTCTTGCGGGGCATGCCCGCCCACGAGATGCCGGACGTGCTGCTTGGCGAGCTCATCGTCGGTCAGGTCCAGCGCGTCGTAGCCGGCGCGTTCCAGCGTCTGGGCGATGCGCCGCGCGTCGTCGCGACCGCTGACGCCAATGCCGGCTAAGACGTGAGCGTGCTGGGGGTCGCCCATGCGGTAATTGAATTCGGTGACGGCGCGATTGCCCAGGAGCGCGCACAGCTTGCGGAAACTGCCAGGTTGCTCGGGGATACTGACGGAAAAAAGCGCTTCGCGCGCTTCACCCACTTCAGCGCGCTCGGCCACAAAGCGCAGCCGGTCAAAATTCATGTTCGCGCCACAGGTGATGGCGATCAGCGTTTCCCCCTTGAGCTTGTGCGTCGCAACATACTGTTTCACAGCCGCCACCGACATGGCGCCTGAGGGTTCCAGCACACTGCGCGTATCCTCGAAGACGTCTTTCAGCGCCGCGCACACCTCGTCGGTGTTGACCACGACAAAGTCGTCCACCAGTTCGCGTGTGAGGCGAAAGGTTTCCACGCCCACGCGCTTCACGGCAGTGCCGTCGGCAAACAAGCCGACGTCGGCGAGTTCAACGCGGGTGCCTGCACGCACGCTTTTGAGCATGGCGTCGGAGTCTGTGGTTTGCACGCCAATCACTTTGATGTCTGGCCGCACCGCCTTGATGTAGGCAGCCACGCCCGAGACCAGTCCACCACCGCCGATTGCGCAGAACACCGCGTGAATCGGCGCCTCGTGCTGACGCAGGATTTCCATGGCGATGGTGCCTTGGCCAGCGATGACATCGGGGTCGTCGAACGGGTGCACGAAGGTGAGGCCCTGAGCGTTCTGCACGGTCAGGGCATGGGCATAGGCGTCGCTATAGCTCTCGCCTTCCAGCACAATGTCCACATTCGCACCGCCAAAGGCGCGCACCGCGTCAATTTTTACCTTGGGCGTCGTGGAGGGCATCACGATGACCGCGCGGCAGCCCAATTTGTGGGCCGATAGTGCGACGCCTTGCGCATGGTTGCCAGCTGAGGCGCAGATCACGCCGCGCTTGCGCTCGTCCTCGCTCAAGTGCGACATCTTGTTGTAAGCACCACGCAGCTTGAAACTGAACACGGGCTGCTGGTCCTCGCGCTTGAAAAGAACCTTGTTGTGCAGTCGACGGCTCAGGATGCGTGCAGGGTCTAGCGGTGTCTCATGCGCCACGTCATACACGCGCGCGGTGAGGATGCGCCGCAGATAATCAGTATCCTTCTTGGTCACGGACGGTCTGGGAACGAAGCGGAAAGTCATCATTCTAGAAAGCCGTGGCGCGCCAGCCCCGTGGCGTCGTTGCGGGCAAAAAAAAACCCAGGCTCGGAGCCTGGGTTGGAATCCACCTATGGAGGAGGGTGGAGGAGACAAGTGGTGTTGATCAACAACAATCAACGTGACCAAATCATAAACGATCTTTCTGTTGCGATGCAAAACCCTGCTGGAAACTCGGATATTTTAGAAAATAAGTATGCACTGATATTTAAAGGCCATATTAAACAAAGACTTACAGAACATCAGACAGGACGTTTTGCACGATCTTCTCTTGTCGAAAGCCGACGACGAGACGAGCGGAATTGATCGTGTTGCAATGCAGCAACACGATGCGTGCGGTCAATTCCATTAACCCGAAGGGAGTCTTGATTCATCATGGAATGCACAGTGGAGTGGATGGGAAGTGATGGGATGGCGTTTATTGCGACAACAGGCAGTGGGCACATCCTTGCAATGGACGGCGCGCCAGCCGTGCGTTCCGGTGATCCAGGCGGCCATAACCGTGCGCCTCGGCCCATGGAAACGGTCCTCGCGGGCGCCGGTGGTTGCACCGCCTACGACGTGGTTCTGATCCTGAAAAAGGGGCGGCAGGATGTGCGCGGGTGCAGTGTCAAGCTCGAGGCTGAGCGGGCTGCAACCGACCCCAAGGTCTTCACCCGCATCCACTTGCACTTTACCGTGCGCGGCAAGGGGCTCCAACCAGACGCCGTCGAGCGCGCTGTGCAGTTGTCGGAAGAAAAATACTGTTCAGCAACCGCAATGCTGGGCGCAACCGCTGCCATCACCCACAGCGTCGACATTGTTGAAGTTTGATCCGTCCGTCGCAGGTTTCGATCTAAATCCACCGCGCCGTCGTCGTCATGACTTTCGCTGCAGCGCGCATCGCCCACCGCACGGGTGGCGGCAAGGTCGCCGCCCCCAATTTTTGCGCAGCTAGGGCGTGCGCCACTTCGTCGTCCTTCATGCGCCCGACCACGGCGCGGGACTCAACGTCCGTTTGCGGAAGGCTCTGAAGATGGCCAGCCAGATGCTGTTCAACCTGGTTTTCGGTCTCCACAACAAACCCCAGGCTCACTTTGTCGCCCGCCGCGCGCCCGGCGAGCAGCCCCAGCGCGAATGCGCCCCCGTACCACAGCGGATTGAGCAAGCTGGGGCGCGACTGCAATTCACGTAAACGCTGCGCACACCACGCCAAATGGTCGCCCTCTTCGCGAGAAGCCTTCAGGAGATGGGCACGCAAACTCGCGTCGCGCGTGGCAAGAGCCTGGCCCTGATAAAGAGCCTGCGCACAGATTTCCCCCACATGGTTGATACGCATCAACTGGCCCGAACGGGTGCGATCGGCATCCGACAGAGCGGCGCCAGCCGCGGGAGGCTTATGCGGCATGGGGCGCGACGGATGCAAACCGCCGGCCAGTGTTTTCAAGGCGTTGTCGGCAGCAATGATGAGGTGGTCCGACAGCGAAGATCTAAAGGTGCTGTCATCCATGACGGTGTCCTTCCAGAAGGGCGCGACAGGGGTTGCAATCGCTCAGCCATGCAGCTGCAGATGTCGCGCTGCCGGCGTTGCCGCAGGCAAAACAGAAATGCCCACGCATCAATTGTCAGCCGATTGCCGCGGCCGATGTGCGAGACATTACCCTGCCAGAATAGTCGATCTGGCAATTGCGCGTTTGAGCTTGAGCAGTCCATCGCTCATCCGTTGCTCCGGGAAACCCCGCCGTTCAGAGGCTGTCGCGAAAGCCCATTGCCGATAAGATCCGGTAACGCAACGCTGATGAAGAGATGCGCAATGAGCACGACTC
>JAKBCY010000255.1 GCA_021807445.1 Pseudomonadota bacterium | reverse complement strand
CGCCCCAGGAACTTCCAACCAATACACCTCGACCCAGTACCGGGTAAGTCCGTACATCGATCGGCTCCTCAACCCCGATCTGCGCTTCACGGCACGCAGTGACGACACGTGGACGAAGATTTCCAACAACCCGGCCAATACTGGCGTCTTTGGCGGGCGTTATTTGGTGCAAACCATCAGTTTGGATCAGCGCCCACTGCCCGAGGGATACACGCTGTTGGCGCGACAAGAAGATGTCACCTACGACAACCTCCCCTACGCGTCGCTGAAAGACACGTCGTTTCGTGCCATTGGCAACTATGCGCTGTCGGACCGCCTGACCATGGGACTGATTGCCGGCTACGAGAAGGTCCAAGCCTTTCTTGCCAGCGAGAAGAAGCCGATCTATGGTGTCCGAGGATCCTGGCAGCCCACCCTCCTCGACAACATTCAAGCGACCGTCGAGCACCGCTATTTCGGTACTGGGTGGAACCTGCAGGCGCACGGCGGTTCGCCGGTCGTCCAATTTAATTTGAATTGGACGCGCGGTCCATCAACCTACCTTTCGGCCTTGGCAGCCAATGGCGCCCCCGGCAGCAATATCTCGACATTGCTCGATAGCATGCTTCTGGCGCAGTACCAAAACCCGGTAGCACGTGCCCAGGCTGTGCAATCCCTGCTGAGCAGCGCCGGACTGCCTGCGGGCCTATCAACCGCCAATAATTTCTACACCTCGTCGGCCACGCTGGAAAATACGCTGGTCGCCACCGCCCTCATGCTCCGCGAACGCAACAGCTACGCGGTCTCGCTTTATCGCACCAAGACCCAAGATCTGTTCCTGCCTGGCCAATCGCTGCTGCAGATTGTCCAGACAGTCTCGAGTGATAACACGCAGACTGGAGTGGCACTCAATTACGGGCGCCGGCTGACTCCGATCGACAATTTCAATGTCACTTTGCTGCGTGCAAACAACTCGGGCTTTGGCGTCAATGAGGGGCAAAGCTCGCGGCAGACCAGTTTCATCGTCCAACTCGATCATCAGTTCTCGCCCAACACGACGGGTCTCATTGGTGCGCGCCGACAGTTCCTGCGATCCACGTATGTTGGAAACACCAATGAATCCGCCTTGTTTGCCGGCGTGATTCATCGGTTCTGAGAGCCGCGATTCCATGTACGAGCAGTTTTTCGGCCTGACGGCGCCGCCATTCCAGATTAACCCGGATCCGAGCTTCTATTTCGAAAGCAAGGGCCACGGCAGCGCGCATCAATATCTGCGTTTCGGCGCATTCCAGGGTGAGGGATTCATCGTCGTCACTGGAGATATTGGGGCAGGCAAGACCACGCTTCTGCGGGCGCTGCTGGCTGAATTGGATCCGGCCAAGGTGGTGGCAGCGCAAATTGTCAGCACCCAGCTTGAAGCGGGCGAATTACTCTCTGCTGTCGCATTGGCATTTGGGATTGCCTGCGACGGCATGAGCAAAGCCAAACTGCTGGTGACGCTCGAGGCTTTTCTTGCCTCATTGGCAACATCCAACCGGCGTGCTCTGCTCATTATTGACGAGGCGCAAAACCTGGGGCCTGCGTCTATTGAAGAACTGCGCATGCTGTCGAACTTTCAGTTCGGCAACCGCGCACTTCTGCAGAGCTTCCTGGTCGGTCAACCGGAACTTCGTGAAATCCTGCGCCTGCCCCAAATGGAGCAGCTGCGCCAGCGCGTCATTGCCAGTTGCCATTTGGGTCCAATGGACGCCGACGAGACGCGCGCCTATATCGAGCATCGATTGCACCATGTTGGCTGGAGCGGTCGACCGTCGTTCGACGAGCAGGCCTTTAACGCGGTTTACCAATGGTCGGGTGGGGTACCACGGCGCATCAATATGTTGTGCGGTCGACTGCTACTTTCGAGCTTTCTGGATAGCCAGGTCTCGATTGACGCGGCGAGGGTGGATCGTGTTGCGGCGGAAATCCGTGCCGAACTCAGTGGATCGGACCACGTTTCAGGGGATAACGCTGCGCCAGCGGAACCCCCTCGGCCACCCCACGCGACGATCACGGAGCCACTCGCAGTCCAACGCGCGCAGTCCACGGGCCATCACCCCTCGACTCGCAGTGACTCGAGACCGCAGGGCAACGCCGAGGCGAGCTTCCGCGCTGCGCTTGAGACTGCGGCGATGGCAGACACTCCAAGCGGGGCCTATTTAGACTTGGAGCTTCCCGCCGGCGCAGCTTCCGAATCCGGGGGGATTGAGCCAGGGCCTTTGCTTTGCGTGGCTGCGTCGCAGAGCGCATTGGTGGCCATGGCCGCGCTCATTCATGCCTTCGAGGACCGCGAGGACCTGCCAGCGGTGAAACTGGTGCAGATCATTGCGCCCGATGCCATTGCCGACGCCGGACTCGCGGCCCGCAACTCGTCGGACCTTGATCTTCCTGACACCGGCTTCATCCTGGACATTCAAGCCCAAACCCCCGCGGGTCGTATGGCCGAAATTCTGGCTATGTTTTCCGGGCTCATCAATCGACACCAACCAAGTGCAATCGTGCTGTGCGGTGACGAAACCGCCATAGTGGTCTGTGCCGTTGCAGGTAGTCAAAGTGGTGTGCCAGTGGTCCGCATCGATGGCGGCCTGCGCCACGGCGATCGCTCAACCCTGCGCGAGACGAACCGGGTATTGATCGATCACGCTTCGAGCCTGCTCTGCATCGGCGAGCGCTCGGCACTGGCACACCTCCAGACGGAAGGCGTGCCGGCGAACCGCGTGCACATGACCGGCACCCCCTCAATCGACGCCATGCATGGCGCGTTGCACCGATGCATGCCGCCAGAACAGATCTTGAGGCGGCAGGGTGCACCAGACAATATTCTGGCCCACCCAAGGGGTTACGCTTTGGTCTGGCTTGAGCAGGCCCGGGATGGCACTGAGCTCCAAGCCCTGATCAGAATCGACTCGACGTTGCGGTACATCGGCAAGACCATCGCCCTCATTTGGCCAATGCCGTCCACCGCTGAGTCGGCACTTCCCCCACACCGAGCAGGCACTGACTCCGCTGCCCCGGCCATCGCCATCACCGCGGAGCTGAGCTACATCGACATGCTTGGGTTGGTGCGCGAGGCCACCTGCGTGCTTACCGACAGCGGCTGGCTGCAAGACCTCAGCACGGCGCTCGGAATTCCTTGCCTTACCGTATCCGAGCAATCTGAGCGGCAGGCTTCGTTACAAGATGGAACAAATGTCTTGGTCGGCGGCAGCATTCGGCGCATTTTTCGCGAAATGTCCGAAATTCTCGACACGGGCGGCAAATCGGGGCATTTGCCCGAATTGTGGGACGGTCACGCTGCAGAGCGTGTGGCCTGGCATTTGTCCAACTGGCTGCTCGCGCAGCGGGATCGCGCCTTTCGCGCCCATCTGGAGGGCGCATGACCGTGACCGATACACAACGTTTGCCTTCCGCGAGGACGGCCTAGGGCGCTACCCCCGCATTCGCAGGTTTACCCTATGCGCACACGCGCAGATCATTCGGCTTTGCATCGCCACCGTTCCACATTGACACGCCATGAACGATCTATTGCGTCCGCTCTTCAACCTGTTCCCGGCCATGTGGGAAAAGCGGTGGTGGGGCCTGGCCGTGGCTTGGGCCTTCGCCCTG
>JAKBCY010000254.1 GCA_021807445.1 Pseudomonadota bacterium | reverse complement strand
GATGGATCTCGTCCCAGTCGATCAAACCCGCCAGGCGCACCAGCGGATGCTTCATGTTGAGCTGTTCATCCAACCGCGCCCGGAACAGATGCGGCGGCGGCGCCTTCGGGGAATGCGGACCCATGCGCCAAACCTCGTCGAAATTTGCAGGAAACTTGAGCGTTTAACGCACAAGCCTGCGATTTAGACGACTAAAAACGCCTGAATTGACAAACAAAATCAATGCGTTGAGACTTGTTCAGCGCCGACTCAGACGCCTGTGTGACATCCTTATGGTTTGTAGGCCACCAAGGTGGTGATCCCGATTTCCGCGCAACCATACCTGTGCTCGATGAGTAAACCATTACTTCAGCAGCGCACGGGTTGCAGCGGCGCCGACACATACGGGCCCACAAGCGCGGGCTACGCGCATGCAGATTGCCGCCGATGGTAGATCTGGCGACACTGTCCGATCCGAGCGCATCGCCATCAGCCTGCCTGCACGGGTCTTGCGTCGCATCGATGCCGCAGCAAGCGCCGCCAGGGAGCCCCGCTCGGGTTATATATCGGGCGCTGCGGAGTGATTGGCACGCAGCACTGAACACGCCCCTGCAGGGCGCCTTTCCAAGAACGAGCTTCACCATGCCCACCCACCATTACGTTGGCGTCAGCATGGATCACTGGGCTTGGCAGACCGGCTATGCCAGCTTGGCTGGAGGGCAAGTCCAGCATCAAGCCGCCGGAGCTCGATGGTCTGGCCTTCAACTCGTGCTATGTCGAGGACAAGGCCCCCCGCCTGGGCTATGACCCTGAATGCTGGCAGAAGCGGGCCAGGCTGGCTACCCCACCAAGTCCAGCTTTGAACTGGGCTGCGGCAGGTCTACAATACGTTATGCACACAACGTATCGAGGTCGTCATGCACAAGCGAATGACCATCACGCTGGATGAAGCGGTCTACGACGGCCTGCACCGGGCCATCGGCAAGCGCCGGATCAGCCAATTCATCGAGGACTTGGTCAAACCCCATGTCCTTGATACGGCCCTGGACGCCGGCTACCGCGCCATGGCGGCCGATGCCGAGCGCGAAGCCGAAGCGCTGCAGTGGTGCAATGCACTGGCTGGGGATGTGGCTGATGCTGCGCGGTGAGGTCTGGTGGGTGGAATTCGATCCGGCCGTGGGCAGCGAAATCCGCAAGACTAGGCCGGCCGTGATTCTGAGCAATGACGCGGCCAACCGCAACCTGTCGCGTGTGGTGGTCGTGCCGTTGACCAGCAACACCAGCCGCCAGTACCCTGGCGAGGCGCTGGTGACGCTTGAGGGCAAACCCGGCAAGGCGATGGCCGATCAGATCATGACGGCTGACAAGGCAAGGCTGAAAAGCAAGCTCGGCATGCTCTCCAAGGAGGATCTGGCCGCCGTGGAAGATGCCATCAGCATTCACCTGGGTTTACCACGGTAGCGTGGTGCGCCTCAGCGGCGATTGAACGGCTCGGCAGGGGTTCCACTGCGACTGAACACCACCAAGCCAGGCCGGCTGGTGTCAATCCACCTCAATCAAATCGAATCCACTTGCTTCTCGCACGTTGTCATCCAAGCCGATCTTCTTGGCATCGAACCAATCTCTGGCGCCCACCAGATCAATGTACTTCTCTTCTATGGAGTAGCCTCGCCTGCCAGTTATCCGGACACCTCCATCGCCAGCGTCACCAACCAGGGCAAGGCGCGCTGGATGATCATCGATGGGGCCTTCAACCATGAGCGCCTGATCGAGTTCTTTGAAGCGCTGGTGAAGGATGCCGGCTGCAAGGTCTTACTCATCCTGGACAACCTGAGTGTGCATCACTGCAAGCCGGTGAAGGCGTGGTTGGCCCGGCACAAAGAGGCCATCGAGGTGTTCGACCTGCCCAGCTATAGCTCTGAAGAGTGGCTGAATGCCGACTTGAAGCAAGTGATGCGCAAAAAAGTGCCTGTGCGCACCAAGGCCCGCCTGCAAGAGGCCACTGAAGCCACATGCACGTCATCGCTCGTGAACCCGAGCGCGTCAAAGCCTACTTCCAAGACCCTTATGTCCGCTATGCAGCTTGATATTGTTCGCGTGCCAAATCAATAGGCGGCCATCCCGTTCCTCAATCCAGGCGTCGGCTGAGTCGAATCGAAGAAGAATCAAATTCCGGTGTCGCCGTGACCCGGGGAGCGTCATCGCCAACGCCTTGTCCGTCTGACGCCCCGTGAGACCCCAAGATATTTATCCCGCACCCGTCTCGCGCATTGCCACCAGAGTGAGGATGTCGTAGCTGGCGACGAGTTCGTCATCCTGGTTGCGCACTTCCACATCCCAGGCGACCACGCCCTGGCCACGGCCTTGGGCATCGGTCTTGCGGCGATCGATCTTGCGTTTGCAGGTCAAACGCGCCTGAATGGTGTCGCCAATGCAAACGGGCTTCACAAAGCGCAAGGTGTCCAGGCCATAGTTAGCCAGAACCGGCCCGGGCGCCGGCGAGACAAACAAACCGGCCGCCGCGGACAGCACGAAATAACCATGCGCGATACGCTGACCGAAGGGCGATTGGCGCGCGGCGATCGCGTCGAAGTGCATGTAGAAATAATCACCCGAGACGCCGCCGAAGGCGACGATGTCGGCCTCCGTCACAGTACGCCGATGCGTTAGCAGCGATTCGCTGATCTGAAGTTCTTCGAAATGCCGACGGAAGGGATGGGTTTCGGTCTCGACCAACCTTGCCCCGCGCACATATTCACCAACCACCGCGCTCACCATGGTCGGCGAGCCTTGCACCGCAGCGCGTTGCAGGTAGTGGGTAACGGCACGCATGCCACCCAGTTCCTCGCCGCCGCCTGCGCGCCCAGGACCGCCGTGCTTGAGCTGGGGCAAGGGCGACCCGTGACCGGTGGACTCGGCGGCGGCCTCGGCATCGAGAATCAGCACGCGGCCATGGTGCACAGCCGCGCGGCGCACCGCATGTGCTGCGCTGTTTGGGTTGCGCGTAACCAGGGTTGTGACCAGGCTGCCCTGCCCGCGCGCGGCCAGTGCAAGGGCTTCGTCCAGGTCGTCATAAGGCAGCAAGGTACTCACCGGGCCGAAGACCTCGACCTCATGCACCGTCGCGACGTTCAGCGGTCGCTCACAACGTAACAGCGTGGGCGCAAAAAAGGCGCCTGCACGTTCTCCCGTTTCTAGGTTTGGTGAACTGTAGGCTTGGCCCTCGTACGCCGTGCTACAGACTGCGCGCAACTGGTTCAACTGTGCTTGAACATCAGCCCGCTGCGCCTTGTTCGCCAACGGCCCCATGTTCACGCCTTTCTGTCGAGCGTCACCCACCACCAGGGTGGCGAGCTGCGCACTGAGTTTGGCCTGGAGGGCATCGAGCTGTTGACGCGGAACCAATACGCGTCGGATGGCAGTGCATTTCTGCCCGGCCTTGACCCGCATTTCCCGCACCACCTCGGCGGCAAACAAGTCGAACTCGGGATCATCGACCCCGACGTCGGGCGCGAGGATGGCACAGTTGAGTGAGTCCGCTTCGGCATTGAACGGTACACCGCGAGCAATCAGCGCCGGGTTGGCGCGCAACTTGGCGGCAGTCGTCGCCGAGCCGGTGAATGTGACGGCATCCTGGCCGCCGAGCCGATCGAGCAAGT
>JAKBCY010000040.1 GCA_021807445.1 Pseudomonadota bacterium | reverse complement strand
GTTGTCGATCAGAAGAGTTTCGTATTCGTCGACGTATTTGGGAAACCGCTGCGTGAAATCGTCGATAAAGTCCAGCAATGAGCCTTGCCGGTTTGCGTTCAAGGACTTCACATCTCGAGGACCGTGCACACTCGATTCGCGGTATTGCGGCATTTGCTCAGGCAAATCGCGGTACACGCCACCGGGCCTGAAATAGGCCGCGTGCATGCGAGCACCTGAGGCTGCCTCATACATATCGAACAGGTCCTCACGCTCACGAAATGCGTACAGGAAGATGGTCATCGCGCCGCAGTCCAAGCCATGCGCGCCAAGCCAAAGCAAGTGATTAAGCAGCCGTGTGATTTCAGCAAACATCACTCGGATGTACTGCGCACGAATCGGCACCTCAACACCCAGCAGCTTCTCGATGGCAAGAACATACGCATGCTCGTTACACATCATGGACACGTAATCAAGCCGGTCCATATAGGGCAACGCCTGGATGTAGGTGCGTGTTTCAGCGAGTTTCTCGGTCGCACGATGCAAAAGCCCGATATGCGGGTCTGCGCGCTGAATGACCTCGCCGTCAAGTTCCAGGACCAACCGCAGCACGCCGTGCGCTGCCGGGTGCTGGGGACCGAAGTTGAGCGTGTAATTCTTGATTTCAGCCATGTTGTTCAAGTCGTGGAGGCTGCCGGTTTAGCGGAACCCATACCACCATAACCAGCCTCACGCACGATGCGCGGCACGATTTCGCGCGGCTCAATGCTGACGGGCTGATAGATGACGCGCTTCTGCTCGGGGTCATACCGCATTTCCACGGTTCCGCTGATCGGGAAGTCCTTGCGGAATGGATGGCCGATAAAACCATAATCGGTCAGGATGCGACGGAGGTCGTTGTGCCCGTCAAAGACAACGCCATACAGGTCAAATGCTTCGCGCTCGTACCAGTTGGCGCCGCTCCAAATGCCGCAGACCGAGGGCACGATGGGAAGACTGTCGTCAGCGCACCATAAACGCACGCGCACGCGTCTGTTGTGATGCACGGAAAGGAGGTGCAAGACCACGCAGAAGCGCGGCCCAACCCACGGGC
The DNA here is from genome assembly GCA_021807445.1 of Pseudomonadota bacterium. GTDB lineage: Bacteria > Pseudomonadota > Gammaproteobacteria > Burkholderiales > Burkholderiaceae_C > Thiomonas_A. The sequence goes on along the minus strand of JAKBCY010000040.1, from coordinate 14,613 downwards.
TATTCGCGTATCCCTGATAGTCGACCACGCAGAGGTCAATGAGCTGCTTGAACAGCAGGGCCTCATCGTCGCGGAGGGTGCTGCATGCTTCCAGATAGGTAGCTTGATGTAAATCGACTGTTATTTCGCCGAGCCCCACTGACAAGGACGCAATGCGCGCGCCCAATTGTTGGTGGAGATCGATCTGAAGCTGTTCGAGTTTACTGGGCATCGGGCTGTGGGGGTCGTGATGCTGGGGGACTGTGCTCAGCGCGCAATGGTGTTCGTGCGACGGATCTTGTTCTGCAGTTGAATCAAACCGTACAAAAGCGCCTCCGCCGTGGGGGGGCACCCGGGCACATAGACGTCCACTGGCACGATTCGGTCGCACCCGCGCACCACTGAATACGAGTAGTGGTAGTAGCCGCCGCCGTTGGCACACGACCCCATGCTAAGGACCCACCGGGGCTCCGCCATCTGGTCGTAGACCTTGCGCAGCGCAGGCGCCATCTTGTTGCATAACGTGCCTGCGACGATCATCAGATCGGACTGCCGTGGGCTCGGCCGAAACACGATGCCGAAGCGATCCAAGTCGTAGCGCGCCGCACCGGCATGCATCATCTCAACTGCGCAGCAAGCAAGGCCGAAAGTCATTGGCCATAGAGAACCTGTGCGGGTCCAGTTGATCAGCTTATCAGCCGAGGTGGTGATGAAGCCTTCGTTCAGTACGCCCTCAATGCTCATAATTGGTCCTTGGCTGCTGGTCCAGATTACTCCCAGTCCAGCGCTCCTTTCTTCCACTCGTAGATAAAGCCCACCACCAGAATGGACAGGAAGATCATCATCGCCCAAAAACCTGTGGCGCCGACCTGCTTGACGACTACAGCCCAAGGAAAAAGAAAGGCAATCTCCAAGTCAAACAGGATGAAAAGAATGGCAACCAGGTAATAACGCACGTCAAATTTCATGCGCGCGTCCTCGAACGCCTCAAACCCGCACTCGTAAGGGGCATTCTTGGCGCTATCTGGGCGATTTGGGCCGAGTAGACGGCCCAGCACCAATGGGCCGATACCCACGCCAACACCAACCAAGATAAAGAGCAACACCGGCATGTACTGCTCGAGAAACATCTGGCTCTCCTCCTGGCGGCTTCGTTGATCGTTCGAGTTGCCCGGCACGTGACGGCCAACTCACCCACTTACTCGCTCCTCGCGACACGATGCGCAAGGCCCTTTGTTCTTTCTTTGATTTACTGCAACAAACTTGGTGCCGACGGCGAGACTCGAACTCGCACAGCTTTCGCCACTACCCCCTCAAGATAGCGTGTCTACCAATTTCACCACGTCGGCAAGACGCAATCGCATAAATCGTATGGAACCGGGTAGTTATGCGACCAAACCGAATATTTTAACGGCCTCCGGAAGGTTCAGGCAACGCCTGTTCCCATTGATTTGCTCCATGACAAGGTCCAGGCTGACAGGGGTTGACAGCGCGAACAAAACATGTTGTGCAATGCACCATCAAGGTTTTTTGGCTTCGCTTGCACGCGCTACCGGTTTGGCTACTGCGGCCACCGGTGCCTTACCCGCCGCTGCAACTGCGCCGGCCCCCGGAATCTGCGCGATGCCTGTGGGCGCACTGGCAGCCGATGGCCGGGCCCCAGCAGGAACGGAAGCAGAAACCAGCGGCCTCCCCGCCCCCGCGAGTTTGCCCATCACGCCGCCGCTGTCGCCTGGAAGGTTTCCGAAATATGCCAGCGCGAGGGTGCAGGCGAAAAACAGCGTCGCCGCGACCGCGGTACTGCGGCTTAGAAAGTTGGCCGAGCCGGTAGCTCCAAACAGGCTCCCCGAGGAACCCGAGCCGAAGGACGCCCCCATGTCAGCGCCTTTGCCATGCTGCATCAAAATCAAGCCAACCATGGTCAGCGCTGCGAGGATTTGAAGGATCAGAATAAGATTGAGAACGATATGCATAATGAAAACCAGTTGAAGGACCGCGCGCAACCTCAGGCTGCAGCGTTTGCCGCGTCAGCAATGGCAAGAAATTCACCGGCCTTGAGTGAAGCTCCCCCGATCAAACCTCCGTCGATATCAGGCTGTCCGAACAGCTCGCCGGCGTTGGCGGACTTGACGCTGCCGCCATAAAGGATGCGCGTTTGGGCCGCAGATTGGCAGTGCCTTTGAGCACGCTCGCGGATGAATGCGTGAACATCCTGCGCTTGCTGTGGGCTTGCGGTGCGCCCCGTCCCAATCGCCCACACCGGTTCATATGCAAGAATCAGATCGTGCATCCGATCGCCCAGCAGATGCAGGATGGCATCAAGCTGCATACCCACCACGGCTTGCGTTTCCTCTCGCTCCCGTTGCTGCAACGTCTCACCCACGCAGACGATTGGCGTCATCCCGCTAGCAAGCACGCGCTGCGCCTTGGCCGCGACAGTCGAATCCGTTTCCCCGTGATACGCCCGACGTTCGGAATGACCCACGATGACGTGGCTGCAGCCGAACTCGCGCAACATGTCCACGGACACCTCGCCCGTATAGGCACCCTGCTCGTGCACCGAACAGTCTTGCGCCCCAAGCCCGATCGCACTGCCCGCAAGCCGTCCCTGCGCCTGCCCCAAATAGGGAAAAGGCACACAGACGAGGATGTCGCAGGCGGGTCGTGCAGGTGCCGCAGCCAGATCGCCGAGGAGAACCTCATTGGCAACGAGCGACCCGTGCATCTTCCAGTTTCCAGCAACCATCTTGCGGCGCATTCGTGTTGTTTCCTTTTGACGGTTTGTGTCGATTAGGACCAGGTAAGCACGATTTTGCCGATGTGCTGACCGCTCTCCATCAGCGCGTGGGCATCGGCGATTCGTTCAGCCGGCATCACTGCATGCACGCGTGGCCGCACGAGACCAGCACTAATCAACGGCCAAACCTTCTCGCGCAGCGCGCTTGCAACGCCCGATTTGAATGCCACGCTGCGCGCGCGTAGCGTCGAGCCTGTGATGGTTAAGCGACGGCGCATGAGCAGCGAGGCGTCGAAAGCAGCTGCCACCCCACCCTGAACAGCGATGATGACCAAGCGACCATCCTCAGCCAAGCAGCCGACCTCGCGAGCAACATAATCGCCAGCGACCATGTCGAGCACCACATCGACGCCCCGTCCGCCCGTTTGCTCGCGCACCTGCTCGACGAAGTCCTGGGACCGATAATTGATTGCTCGCTCGGCACCCAGTTCCAAGCAAACCTTGCACTTTTCGTCGGAGCCCGCAGTAGCCCAGACTCGAGAACCCATCGCGCGCACCAATTGAATTGCCGTTGTGCCGATGCCGCTTGTCCCTCCCTGCACCAAAATCAGTTCGCCTGGTTTGAGCGCACCACGCTCAAACACGTTATGCCAAACAGTAAAAAAAGTTTCAGGTATAGCCGCCGCTTCGGCGTCGCTCAGCCCTTCCGGCACAGGTAGACATTGCCCAATTGGAGCAACACAAAATTCAGCATAGCCCCCCCCTGTGAGTAACGCGCAGACCTTCTGGCCGGCGTAGAGACCCGAGCCCTCGAGATCACCCTTGATCACCTCGCCACAGACTTCCAGGCCGGGGATATCAGAGGCCCCCGGGGGGGGTGGATAAAGTCCCTTGCGCTGAAGAACGTCGGGACGATTGATTCCGAACGCGCGCACGCGCAACAAGACCTCGCCAAGCCCAGGCTCGGGCACAGCGCGATCCGCCCAGCGCAACACCTCGGGCGGTCCAGGATGGGTGATTTCGGCAACGAGCATGTTCATGGCAAGCGTGCTAAGGGAACGGAGGATCTATCTACACGCCTTTGAATCTCAGGATTGCTGCGGCTCGACGCTCGCAGGCGGCTGAGCCGACTCGCCATCTCCCAACAAGGCCTTGATCGACAAGCGAAAACGCCCCTTGTCATCCGTCTCGATAACCTTGACTCGGACCTTCTGCCCCTCCTGCAGATAATCGGAGACGTTGTTGACGCGCTCATTGGCGATCTGTGAGATGTGCAGCAGACCGTCCTTGCCTGGAAGCACGTTCACCAAGGCGCCAAAATCGAGCAGCTTAACCACAGCGCCCTCATAAATCTGGCCAATTTCAACCTCGGCCGTGAGTTCGCCAATCCGACGCATGGCTTCCTTGGCCTGCTGCGCGTCAGTCGCTGCCACTGTAATGGTGCCATCTTCCGCGATGTCGATTTGCGTGCCCGTTTCCTCGGTGAGCGCTCGGATCACGGACCCGCCCTTGCCGATTACGTCGCGGATGCGTTCGGGATTGATCTTCATCGTGTAAAGGCGCGGCGCATATGGCGACACCTCGGCGCGTGCGCCGCCCACGGCTTGCTGCATCAGTCCCAATATATGCATACGGCCCTCGCGAGCCTGCGCTAGCGCCACCTGCATGATTTCGCGGGTAATGCCTTGAATTTTGATATCCATCTGAAGTGCCGTGATTCCGATGGCCGAACCGGCCACCTTGAAATCCATATCACCCAAATGGTCTTCATCTCCAAGAATATCCGTGAGCACCGCGAAACGGTTGCCGTCCTTGATCAGGCCCATTGCGATGCCGGCCACGTGCGCCCTCAACGGGACGCCTGCATCAAGCAGGCTTAGGCATCCACCGCAAACTGATGCCATCGACGAGGAACCGTTGGACTCGGTGATTTCGGAGACCAACCGCATCGTGTAGGCGAAATCCTCTTTCTTGGGCAGTACTGCGAGCAGCGCGCGCTTTGCCAGACGACCGTGTCCGATTTCGCGGCGCTTGGGCGAGCCCATGCGCCCCGTCTCACCCGTGGCGAACGGAGGCATGTTGTAGTGAAGAAGGAAACGATCACGGTATTCGCCCCCGAGGGCGTCAATAATCTGCGCGTCCTGATCAGTACCAAGTGTGGCGACAACCAATGCCTGGGTTTCGCCTCGGGTAAACAACGCACTGCCGTGGGTACGCGGCAGCACCCCGGTACGAATTGTGATCGGGCGCACGGTGCGCGTATCGCGACCGTCAATGCGCGGATCGCCATTGAGAATCTGCCCTCGCACAATGCGAGCCTCCATGTCGAAAAGAACCGATTCAACCTTGGCGGCATCCACGTCGAGCCCATCAGCAGCCAGGGCCTCGTGCACTTGTGCATAGATTTGACGCAGCGCATCGGTTCGCGCCTGCTTTTGCGTGAGCTTATAGGCGGAACGCAGCCCCTCACCAGCAACCGCGTCAATCCGCGCGATGAGGCCCTCGTCGCGCGCTTCGGGCTTCCAGTCCCATGCCGACTTGCCACCTTCACGCACGAGATCGTGAATGGCGTCAATCGCCACCTGCATCTGCTTGTGCCCGTACATCACCGCCTCGAGCATGACATCTTCCGCCAGTTGCTCTGCCTCGGATTCCACCATCAGCACTGCAGCCTCGGTACCCGCAACGACGAGGTCAAGGCGCGATTCAGCCATTTGCGCCTTGCTTGGATTAAGCACGTACGCACCATTGACATAGCCTACCCGGGCTGCACCGATCGGGCCATCAAACGGAATCCCGGAAACCGACAATGCGGCGCTTGCCGCAATCATTGCAGGAATGTCCGCCTCAACCTCGGGGTTGAGCGACAGGACGTGGATGACGACCTGCACCTCGTTGTAAAAGCCTTCGGGAAACAGCGGCCGGATTGGGCGATCAATCAGGCGTGAGGTCAGCGTCTCACTTTCGCTCAGCCGCCCCTCGCGCCTAAAAAAGCCACCAGGAATCTTGCCCGCAGCATAGGTCTTCTCAATGTAATCGACCGTGAGAGGGAAAAAATCCTGCCCCGGCTTCGCCGTCTTCGCGGCGACCACGGTGGCGAGGACCACGGTATCGTCCATATTCAGCAATACCGCCCCACTAGCTTGGCGAGCAATTTCGCCCGTCTCCAGGGTGACCGTATGTGCACCCCATTGGAAAGTCTTGGTAATTTTGTTGAACATCGTGAACTCCATTTCATGGACACGGGAAAATTCCCGCGCACCGGTCAACACCGGACCCTTGAAGAGCCAGGCTAGATGGGAAGCACAATGCCATTCCAGCGCAACTCTTCATCCTCCGCGCGATTTGGCGAAAAGCCGCCCTGGAATGACACAGCAGTACCTCCCTCATCGAAAAGACGCATGAAGGCCATGCGCCCCGAACAAAAACAGGGCGCCTGGGTCGAAAATTCAACGCAGGCGCCCAGACTCACTTACCACCCTATTTGCGCAAGCTCAGCTTGACAATCAGCGCCTTGTAACGCTCTGCATCCTTGGACTTGAGGTAATCCAAGAGCTTGCGACGGCGACTCACCATTCTGAGCAGACCGCGGCGCCCGTGGTGGTCCTTCGCGTGGGTTTTGAAATGCCCCGTCAACTCATTGATGCGGGCCGTTAGCAGTGCCACCTGAACTTCGGGGGATCCGGTATCCTTGGGCGCACGCGCGTTGTCGGCGACGATTTGCGCCGTATTGCTCTTCTCGAGACTCATCTGCAAAGTTTCCTGTAAAAAGACTAGCGAACGCAGAAGAAACCATTCCGCGCCGTGAAAAGTGTAAGTCTACCTGATGACGGGAAGGCACTCCGCCCGTCTCGCGCTTTGCTACGCCCGCGCACTGCGATGGTCCGCTGCAATCGTGACCGATACGGGCGAGCAAACCATCTAGCCAATAGCATCGACCGCCTAACGCGACGCCTACACAAGGGCGCGACCACAATGAGCCCAAACCATGCAATGGGGCTCATTGTGGTCATGTTGGCATGCAATATATCCAGGTCCGTCAACAGCAATGCCAAGCAGCCGGGCATGAATGTTGGGGCCGAATCCACCGTGGACAATTCGATTCGGGACCAGGGCCAAGCCGCACTCGACAAATTGGCGCTGTCCGGGGATGACTCCTTTCCGTGCGCCTGCAGAGCAGGAATCGGATCCGCCTATCCCTCGGCCAAATGCTGATGCACAACCGCCTTGCGCAGGTGCCGTTTCGCCTTGTGGCGTCCGACCATAAGCACCAGGCCGATCTGATCGGTGCGATCCACGTCCTGGAGCGGAGGCACCACGCTGCAGCTGTGGAGAGTCGGATCCATCAGGCCATGCTCGCCCCATCAATAAGGAAAGCTCACCGAAGCGACTGCACGAACTCGCGCAAGCGTAGCGCGGTAGAAATCCCCGCGGCTGCCACGCACGCCTAGCCTCTGAAAAAGCGATGGATGCGTCCCTTCCTGCGGGGGGTTGAACCAAGCTCAGGACTTCAACGCGCGGGAAGGTGACACATTTTCCTGGCGCAGCGTGTACAACTTCACACGATCGCCCCATTTCGATCGAATCCCCTGCAGCTTCCCGTGCCATCGCCACCGATTTGCGGGTACATTGGCGATGATCGAAGACTGCCCAACCAACCACTCCGATCCGCGCCCCGGACATGCGCCTCCAACTCTTCTCTGACCTTCACCTTGAAACGCAAACCTTCGCGCCCGCGCCTGCGCCCACTGCTGATGCGCTGATTCTGGCTGGAGATATTGATGCTCGTCACGACGGCCTCGAATTGTTCGCCAACTGGCCTGTGCCCGTCCTGTTCGTTGCCGGAAACCACGAGTTCGACAGCAAGGATTTCGACTCCACGCTGAAAGCTCTACGCGCGCGCTGCGAACGTCTGGGCATCACGATGCTTGAGCGCGAAATCGTAGTCATGCGCTTCGGTGAGCAGCGAGTGCGCTTCGTCGGCACCACACTCTGGAACGATTTCGACCTGTTTGGCCCAGACGAACGTGAACGTTGCATGCGGGCCGCTCGCTACTTCATTGAGGAAATTCAGCGCTCCTCACGAGATGGACTGCCAATGGACGCTGAAGCCCTGCGCCAGGAGGGGCTACGCAACAAGGAATGGCTAACGAACGCGCTGCTAGCACCGCCCAGCGTAGCCGGCGTGTATGACAAGACGGTTGTGATCACGCACTTTGCGCCCAGCCTGCGCAGCACAGATGCCCGGTATCCGGTAAATGGCGCGACAGCCAGCTTCTGCAATGCCTACGATGATCTATTAGAACGATGCCACTTATGGATTCACGGCCACTTGCACTGCCGACATGACTACCAGGCAGGCAGCGCCCGCGTGATCTGCAACGCGCGCGGCCACGCCACTAGCGGGGAAGATTACGATTTCCAGCCCCTCGGAGTCTGGGAAGTCTGACCATGGACCCGACGAGCGCACCGCTCAGCTTGCTATCGCGCGATCGTCGACGCCCCTGCGGAATCCAACTCCGCCAAGTCCCAGCGCGGCCGAACATCAAAGGCATACTCACGTCTCGCGCTCCCCAATCCGGCCTGCAATCTACGGCACGCCGCGTACGCGATCATCGGTCCATTGTCGGTGCACCACTGCAGATCGGGGTAATACACGCGCATCCCGGCCCTGAGACAAGCCTGATCGAGTTTTTCCCGCAAACGCCGATTCGCCCCGACGCCGCCTGCCACCACCAAGGTCGATCGATTCGTGCGCCGCATAGCTTCCATCGACTTGCTCACCAGGACGTCAGTGATTGCCTCCTGGGTCGCGGCCGCGAGGTCCGCGCGACTCTGTTCGCAAATAGTGGCACCCAGTTGCCTGACTTTGGTCAGAACCGCGGTTTTTAGCCCCGCGAATGAAAAATCCAAGTCGCCGCTATGCAACTTAGGTCTCGGCAAGACGAAAGATTGCGGGTTGCCAAAGGATGCCAAACGTGCCAGTTCCGGACCGCCAGGATAGCCCAGGCCGAGCAGCGTGGCTGATTTGTCGAACGCCTCGCCCGCAGCGTCGTCCACCGTTTCCCCCAATAGCCTGTAATCGCCAAGCGCAAACACGTCCAGCAGCATGGTATGACCCCCAGAGACCAGCAAGGCCACGAAAGGGAAAGTCAACCGGGGATCGGACAACAAGGGCGACAAAAGATGCCCCTCCAGATGGTGGATACCAATGAGCGGCTTGTCGGCCGCCATTGCCAAGGCGGTGGCGAGTCCCGCCCCCACTAGCAGTGCACCTGCCAACCCAGGACCACGCGTGTACGCGATGGCATCAAGGTCAGCCAATACGCAATCCGCCTCCGCGAGCGTACGCTCGATCAGCGGCAGAGTGCGCGCGATATGGTCGCGCGATGCCAACTCCGGCACGACACCGCCATAGAGCCGGTGCATCGCCACTTGTGAATGCAATACGTGCGCAAGCAGGCCCCGTTCACTGTGGTAAATCGCGACGCCAGTTTCATCGCATGAAGTTTCCAGCCCCAAGACGCACAGGGGAGTGGACGACGAGGCAATTGCGTTGTTGTGCTCTGGAGACATTGGTATGACTGGTCCCAGTATTGACGCTGTCGCCGGGATTAGTTTCAGCGCGTGCTGGATAGATATTGGTATACTTTACAGGTTTTTTCACCCTATCCTTGATACGCTGAGACTTGAAGTCCAGTAGTTCGCGCCCAGATTTCGCTGAAAGGTAGCTGCTTGCAATGACCACAATTCGCATCAAAGAAAACGAACCCTTCGATGTTGCCCTGCGCCGCTTCAAGCGCACGATTGAAAAACTCGGCCTGTTGACGGACCTGCGCGCACGCCAGTTTTATGAAAAACCCACCGCCGAGCGCAAGCGCAAGAAGGCCGCCGCAGTCAAGCGCCATTACAAGCGCATCCGCAGTCACATGCTGCCCAAGCGCCTGTACTGAATCTTCTTGGGCCGGGAAGATCCGGCTCTGCGTGAAATCACGAAGGGTTTCATGTTTTGCTCCCCATCGTCATCGTGAGTGACGCGATGCATTTACTGCTTGTCAATCTAGCCCGCAAGTCATGCATGCCTGCGGGCTTTTTCTCATCATGAACCTCAAGACACGCATTCAAGACGACATGAAGGCGGCAATGCGGGCCAAGCACGCCGAGCGTCTGGGAACGATTCGCATGTTGCTGGCTGCGATGAAGCAAAAAGAAATCGATGAGCGCGTGGAGTTGGATGACGCCGCCATCGTTTCCATTATCGACAAGATGATCAAGCAACGTCGAGATGCGATCACGCAATTCGAAGTTGGCAACCGGTCCGACCTCGCCGCTAAGGAAGGCGCTGAAATTGCGGTTTTGGAGCCCTATCTACCTGCGCGCTTAAGCGGTGATGCGCTCGATGGGGAAATTCGCGCCACGATTAATGAAGCCGGTGCGAAAGGCCCACAGGACTTGGGCAAAGTGATGGGGCTCCTCAAATCTCGCCTGGCTGGACGCGCCGATATGGCGCAGGCATCGGCGCGCGCCAAGGCACTGCTCAGCCAACCCTGAGGAACAGCAGCGTAGGGACAGCCCTACACGCATCACCCCTCGATGCGTGCGTAAGCCGAGTGGTTGTGGATCGACTCGAAGTTCTCCGCTTCCACCACAAAATGCTTGATGCGCAGATCCTTCTGCACACGCGCCGCGACGTCGCGCACCAGATCCTCGACAAACTTGGGGTTTTCGTACGCGCGTTCAGTGACGTATTTTTCATCGGGCCGCTTGAGAAGGCCCCAGATTTCGCATGACGCCTCTTCCTCCGCGATGCGAATAAGTCGTTCAAAACCCAACGGCTCCAGAAGATCAACAGCGATGGTGATATGGGACCGCTGATTGTGTGCGCCGTACTCTGAGATCTCCTTCGAACAGGGGCATAGCGCTTTCACCGGAACCTGCACGCTTGCCGTGATTTGCGTTTTCGTGCCAGCGACGCGTGCTATCCAGGCTGCCTCATAGTCCATCAAGCTTTGTACCTTGCTCACGGGCGCTGTTTTGCGTATGAACAGGGGGAAGCGAAATGCAATTTGCCCTGCATCCGCCTGCAAACGTTGGCACATCGTCTGCGCCAAGGCTCCCAGTCCAGCATAGTCCAGCGGCTCGACCAAACCCTCGAGCACTTCGACAAAGCGAGACATGTGTGTGCCTTTCTTTTCAGCAGGTAGCGCCACATCGGCATCGACCATGGCCACAGTTGGCTGTGCGCTCCCGTCGGCCATACGCACGACCAGCGGATAGCGCAGGCTTTTCACGCCGACACGCTGAATTGCGATGCGACGGTTGTCCGTGCTGCTCTGAATATCAGGGATAAGTTCAAAAGGTTTGTTCATGGTCTGCACTGGTTCGTCCGCTCAGGCATGGACGACAAATTGGTTGACTTATTTTTGACTAATTATCGTTGCCAACCCTATTCCTTCGCTTGTCGGCGACTATGGCCCGTGTTGGGGACACTTAAGCATTTGCCGCGCGTTGAGGGGGCCCAGGTAGATCGCCCACAATTTCTGGAAATCGGGCGTGAATGCTGTGCAGGAGCCCGACTGCATCGAGGCCGATGGTGGCTGTAATCTGCACAGGGTCACCATGCTCAACCCAGGCATCCGGCAAACCCAAGCTAAGTATCGGCGTGTGCGAATCCCGCACTTGCAATGCCTCAATGCAAGCTGAACCCGCCCCCCCTAATACCGACCCCTCTTCCACGGTCACCAAGGCGTCGTGTGTCTGAGCCATCCGATGCACCAACTCAATATCCAGTGGTTTGATGAATCGCATATTTACGACGGAAGCATCGAGTGATTCGGCAACTCGCAAGGCCGCATACAGAATGGGCCCAAAGGCCAGTATGGCAATGCGCTTCCCCCTCTGCGCCCGCGATGCCCGGCGCACCTCCGCGCGTCCGATGGGCAGCGCGCTCATATCGGCCCTGTCAATCTGCGTCCCCACCCCAGAACCTCGCGGATAACGCACAGCCGAAGGTCCGCTCAGGCTATACCCGGTGCAAAGCATCCGCCGGCATTCCGCTTCGTCCGCTGGCGCCATCAGAGTCACATTAGGCAGGCAGCGCAGAGCCGGTATGTCGAACGCGCCAGTATGCGTCGCGCCGTCAGCCCCCACCACGCCAGCGCGATCGATAGCGAAGAGCACTGGCAGGTTTTGAATGGCGACATCGTGAATCACTTGGTCGTAAGCTCTTTGAAGAAAAGTGGAGTAAATGGCGACCACCGGCTTGAGTCCCTCACACGCCAGTCCTGCTGCGAAGGTGACGGCATGCTGCTCTGCAATGCCGACGTCGTGATACCGACCTGGGTACTTCTGGGAAAACTCAACGAGGCCGGACCCCTCGCACATGGCTGGAGTGATCGCGACCAAGCGATCATCCTTCGCAGCCACGTCGCAAAGCCACTGCCCGAACACCTGAGCGAAAGTCGGTTTGGGCGCCACGGCAGGCGGCTTGATTCCCTCAACCGGGTTGAATCGCCCTGGACCGTGGTACGTGATGGGATCCGCCTCGGCCAGCTTGTAGCCGTAGCCCTTCTTGGTCACAACGTGGAGCAACCGTGGTCCACTACGCTCACGCAGATTTTGTAACGTGGGCACAAGCGCGTTCAGGTCGTGCCCGTCGATTGGGCCGATATAGTCAAAACCGAACTCCTCGAACAGTGTGCCGGGCACCACCAATCCCTTGGCATGCTCTTCCAGCCGTCGTGCCAGTTCGAATAGCGGCGGAGGCGCAACCTTGAGGACCTGTTTCGCGGCATCCCGCGCGCTTGCGTAAAAGCGACCCGATAGCAGCCGCGCCAGATAGCGGTTGAGCGCTCCAACTGGAGCCGATATCGACATGTCGTTGTCATTGAGCACGACAAGCAGGTCCGCCTCGGGATGCACGCCGGCATTGTTCAAAGCCTCGAATGCCATGCCACCGGTCAGCGCGCCATCGCCAATCACGGCCACCACCTTGCGTCGTTCGCCTTTGCTATGCGCAGCCAACGCCATGCCGAGCGCAGCCGAAATCGACGTTGAGGAATGCGCCGTGCCGAACGTGTCGTAAGGTGATTCTTCCCGGCGCGGGAATCCGGAAATGCCACCATACTGGCGCAATGTTCCCATCTGTTCGCGCCGACCCGTCAAAATTTTGTGCGCGTAGGTCTGGTGGCCGACGTCCCAAACCAACCGGTCCTGTGGAGTATCGAACACGTAGTGCAGCGCTACCGTCACTTCCACAGTACCAAGATTGGACGACAAATGCCCGCCCGTCCGCGACACCGTGTCAAGAATAAACTGACGCAATTGCTGCGCCAGTTGCGGTAATTGCTCGGGCTTGAGGCGCCGCAAATCGTGTGGGTCCTGGATACGGGAGAGTAGTTCCATGTCTAATGGTTCCTGGACACAATGCGCTGCGCAAGCGTGATCAGATGCCCCGCGCGTGCACGTTGAACCGGTGGCAGCGCCTCGATCGCACTTAGCGCCTCGCTGAGCAGCTCTCGCGCTAGTGCCCAAGCCCGTTCCAAGCCCAAAAGCGTCACAAAAGTGGCCTTGCCCTGCTGCGCGTCTTTGCCAGCGGTTTTGCCCAGCGTCGCCGAATCGCTACTGGCGTCGAGCACGTCGTCCACAACTTGGAAAGCCAAGCCAATTGCATCGGCGTAGCGCCTGAGCAATTGCTCGCACTGCGCGGTAACAGGGTCGATGAGGACGTCGGGATTTGCGCATGCCAATCCCATCAAAAGACTGGCCTTGAACAACGCGCCCGTCTTTCGCCGATGCATGTTGGTCAGCGCGTTGGTACCAAGCACTTGCCCGGTCGCCGCCAAATCGATCGCCTGCCCGCCTGCCATGCCATCAGCACCGATGGCCCCCGCCAACAACGCGCAAAGCCGGGCTTGGATGAGCGGTGGGACCAATGGGTCGGATGTCAGCACCTCAAAGGCACGGCTTTGCAGCGCGTCGCCCGCCAACAACGCCATGGCTTGCCCGAATTGCACGTGCACGGTAGGGAGCCCACGGCGAAGTATGTCGTTGTCCATGCACGGCAGGTCATCGTGCACCAAGGAGTACGCGTGAACGAGTTCGACCGCGCATGCTGCCGCATCCAGCGCCGCAGGTTCGCCATCGAAGCATTCGCCTGCGGCCCACACCAACAGAGGTCGTATGCGCTTACCCCCAAGGGCCGCGGCATAGTGCATTGCCTCGGCCAAAGCGGAGCTCGCCACCGAGTGCGCGGGAACATGATGCTCGATCAGCGCCTGAATGCGCGCAACATGCGTACGCACCCAAGCGTCGAATGCAGGCTCGTCCTGCGGCGACGGTGCGGCCGTCTGAACTAACTCTTGCATCATTGGGATCCCAGCCCCAAGAGGATCAAAAGCGGACACGCAATCAACTTCCGGCGCGGTCATTTGCATAGGGTTTGAGCTCTGTTCCTTCCAGCATCTGGATCTGCTGCTCCACACCTTGGAGCTTCTCGCGGCAGTAACGCAACAGGCTGGCACCACGCTGGTAAGCCTTTAGTGTCTCATCAAGGCTCATTTGACCGGATTCGAGTTGTTGCACGAGTTGCTCCAACTCGGCCGTGGCGTCTTCGTAACTGGCAGGCTGTGCATCGACAAGGGTCTGTTTGCGCGTACTTGCATTCATGGCTGTAGCGGGAATGCCACCGTAAACCGGATCAACAGATGCGGCAGGGCTGGCTCAGTCAAGGGGAAAGCTGATGCAGCATTTTATCGGCTAGGGCATAACCCATACTGGAATCGGTCGGCAATCTCGGAATAGCCGGGCCGGTCTACAATTGATATGCGTTAGTTAATTGATTTTTCAGGAGATTTGAAGCCCATCATGTCGGATTTGAGCTTGCATCTTGCCCCGAG
>JAKBCY010000253.1 GCA_021807445.1 Pseudomonadota bacterium | reverse complement strand
GACAACATATGGCATAAGACCGTTGGAGACTGAACCGGGCCGCCTCAAGGTGCTGCCCCGGTCTCTGGCAGCAGGGCTGCGCGCATCCGAATATGCGAGATGCCCGCTTCCTCATACGGCTCCCCAACGCTAGCAAAACCGAGCTTCCGGTAAAAACCCGCGACGGCTGATTGAGCCGAGATTTCGACCTGGTCATGGCCGACAGCGCGCGCTTCATCCATCAACGATTTCATCACCAGACGGCCGGCCTGGCTTCCACGCAGCGCCTGAGCCACAGCCACGCGACCAATATGTCCATCAGGCAAAAGCCGCCCACAGGCTACGGCCTGCCCTAGGCGATTGCAGACCACGGCGTGTCGGCAGTTGGCATCGAACGCGTCCCACTCCAGCTCCGCAGGAATGCCCTGCTCATGCACAAACACCGCTGTGCGCAGCTCCGCCGCAAGCCGGCCCAGGTCAGCCCAGGAGCCCATCCGCACCTCCAGCATCGACTCACCGCGTGCATGTGCTTGCAGCAACTCGCGCAAGCTGGGTGGCAGGATCTGTGCCCTTGCACGCGGCCCCAGCGTCGTAAAGACATACACAATCTCGCCCTCAACAAGCAGCCGATCCTGGACGTACATGGCGGTACGCATGGTCATGCTGCTTCGCCCCAGGTGGGCCAGCTCGATGCCAACGTCCACCCAGTCATCAAGTCGGGCAGGACTGTGGTAGGTCAAGCTTGCCTTTTTGACATAAAAGTCACCACCGAGAAGCTGTAAAGCCTCCATATAAGGCAGGCCGAGCACCTTCCAGTAGGCGCTCATGGCCGTGTCGAAATACAGCAGGTAGTGGCCGTTGAACACCACTTGCTGCATGTCCACCTCAGCCCAGCGCACCTGCAAGCGGTGGAAAAAACCGTCGGCGTGACGTTGGCTCGATCGCATGGTCAGGGGTCTGGATCTGGCCCAATCAATCCGCTTTTGCAGAATTGCCGCTCAAGGCTTGCTGCAAGGCATCTGCTGCCGATCGGATCGCCTGCCCAGCCTGTGGCAAGGCGCGGCCCATCCGAATGAAATCGTGTGTGACGCCCGGCCACTCGCGCAAGGTCACGGGTACGCCAGCTTGCCTCAGCCGCTCCGCGTAAAGCGCACCTTCATCGTGCAGCAGGTCGCACCCTGCAAGTCCCATCCACGCAGGCGCGACACCGCGCAGATCGGGTGCGAACATCGGCGCGAACCGCCAGTCATTTCGCTGCCCAAGATCGTGCAGATAGCGCTCAAAAAACCAGTCGAGATGCTCGCGCTCGAGAAGGTAGCCGTGGCCATAATGCAAGGCGGAAGCCGTTTGTGCCCAGCCGGCGGTGCCAGGATAAAAGAGCAGCTGCAAGGCAAGCTTCAACCCTTCGTCGCGCGCCATGATCGCGCATACCGTGGCCAGGGTCCCTCCCGCGCTATCCCCGCCGACGGCGATCCGGTGTGGGTCCACCCCAAGCATGGAGCCGTTCTCGCGCAGCCAGACCAGAGCATCCCATGCGTCGTTCACCGCTGTCGGAAATGGGTGTTCGGGTGCGAGTCGATAGTCAAGCGCAAATACGGCACAGCCAGAATGCAATGCCAATTGCCGACACACAATGTCGTGCGTCTCGATGCTTCCGATGACGAAACCGCCACCGTGCAGATACAACAAGCCCGGCAAAGGATCTCCTGCAGTGCCACGCTCGCCATCATCGCGATAGCGACGTATGCGCAGTCGCACGCCGTCCCGCGCTTCGCAATCAAGGTCCAGAACCTCGGTCAGTTTGGGTACCGGGATATCGAGCACACCCGACGCTGTCGCGTACGCTTGCCGAGCTTGTTCGACCCCCATCGCCCATAAGGCAGGATGCCCTGCACGAGCGATGCGTTGGAGCAGATTCTGCATCTCGGGGCTCGGCCCCTCGTGTGGAAATTGGCTTAAGGATGGAGTGTTGGGCTTGGACATACTTGGACACGTTGCCGAGTAGCAGACATGAAATGATGGTTTGGCCTGCCATTGAGGTTGCGCACCTTCAGCATAGAGTAAAGGGAGAACCTGCGCTGGCCAAGCGCAGCCCATCAGGCATCAAACGGCCATGCCCGCCGCGTAACCACTTGCCCAGGCCCATTGAAAGTTGTAGCCGCCCAGCCAGCCGGTCACGTCCACGACTTCGCCGATGAAGTGCAGACCCGGAATCTGGCAGCTTTCGAGGGTGACGGGATGCAATTCCGCCGTATCCACCCCACCGCGCATGACCTCGGCTTTTTGCCAACCCTCGGTCCCGGTGGGTTGCACGGTCCAACCGGCGACTGCAGCCCCCAGCGCGGCCAGTTTCGCATCCGCGAGTTCAGCGATTCGCCTCTCGCCGGGCAAACCAAGCTTCTCGACCCAAGTCTGCGCGAGCCTCCTCGGCAGACTCTGGGCAAGCACATTCAGCAGGGATTGCCGAGACTGCGCTTTGGCTTGGCGAAGTTGAAGGCTGATATCGTGCCCCGGCGCGACGTCGATTGTCAGGCTCTCGCCTGGGTTCCAAAAACTGGATATCTGCAGAATGGCTGGACCGGACAGACCCCGATGCGTGAACAGCAGATCTTCATCGAAGAACTGTTCCCCGCACTTCACTCGCACCGCGCGTGCCACCCCAGCGAGTTCGGCGTAAGGTTTCCAAGACTCGGGTGCAAACGTCAGCGGCACCAGCGCTGGCTGCGGTGGAATTACCTGCAGGCCGAAACGCTGCGCCAATCGCAGCCCGTAATCTGTTGCGCCAATCTTGGGTACGGGCAGTCCGCCCGTGGCCACAACCAACCGCTCCGCATACACGTTACCGTGGCTGGTGGCCAAGCAAAACCCGCTGCGCTGCCTGTGCACATCATGAACCTTGACTGGCTGCATCCACTGCACACGGCCCTGAACGCATTCGGCGTGCAACATGTCAATGATGCGCTGACTGCTATCGTCGCAGAACAGCTGGCCCTTGTGCTTTTCATGAAACCCGATGCGGTGTCTGCGAACCAAGGCGATGAAGTCGCGCGGCGTATACCCGGCAAGTGTCTGTCGGGCGAACTCAGGGTGGCGCCCAAGGTAATGTTTGAGATCGGCTTGCGTGTTCGTGAAATTGCAGCGACCTCCCCCCGATATCCGGATCTTCTCGCCCACGCGAGTGGAGTGTTCGAGGAGCAAGACCCGCCGCCCGCGTTGACCGGCTACCGCTGCGCACATCATGCCCGCAGCGCCTGCGC
Source organism: Pseudomonadota bacterium (assembly GCA_021807445.1). Classification (GTDB taxonomy): domain Bacteria; phylum Pseudomonadota; class Gammaproteobacteria; order Burkholderiales; family Burkholderiaceae_C; genus Thiomonas_A. The sequence goes on along the minus strand of JAKBCY010000253.1, from coordinate 412 downwards.
CGATGATGGCCACGTCATGGCTGCCTGCGTGCATTGCGTTTGAACCTTTGAAATGATGAAAGAGACGGTTGAACCAAGGCTGCGTGACCAAACGCTACACGGGCGGAAACCGGGCGACGCGTAGTATCCGTGCGCCTCCATGGCCTCCAGCCTTGACCGCGAAGCGCGCATATTTGGGCACGATTCCCGCGCCATTTTCCCATGTGCGCTTATCTCCCCCTCAGAGACCTGCGTTTTGGCAAACTGGCATGCAAATGAACTCTCCCGCCGCTAAACGCATGGCGTTGTAGCGGGGGTTTCGCGGGTCACAGACCTGGACTTGCCACGTTGCCGGGGCAGAGGTTTGGGTCTCGCCGCCACGCCCGTTCCAGGCGTGTGCGCGTCGATCAGCACCACTAACGCACTGTTGTGG
>JAKBCY010000039.1 GCA_021807445.1 Pseudomonadota bacterium | reverse complement strand
GGAGGCGGCAAGGCCAGCAAACCTCGGTCCGGCACTTGACGCCTACGCGAAGGCTTCTGGCATGGAGCTCAGCTCAGGTGCGAATGGGAGCGGTACGAGGGAAGGCCATGTCGCCGTGCAGGCCGGGGCGACCCCCTAAGCGACAAGACGCGGCCTCGAACGAGACCGCGTCTTGGGGCTTCTGAAGAGACAAGAAGGCGGACGCGCTGCCATGGGCCTCGTGAACGGGGCCCATGGTTTGCGGTGCTTCACATGAATGCGTAGCGATAGGCCACGAAGATCACGTTGACCGAGTAACTCGGGTTTTGAAAATTCGCTGGCATTGTCGAAGTCGATGTATAGCCGTACTGGTAGAAGTTGTAGAGATAGTCGTTCGAATTGAGCTTCTGGTACAGGTATCCGAACAGGAATGAGTTCTGTCGGTCGACCTTGTAGTTGCCGGTTAGCTTCAGCGTGGCAATCTCGGTGTGAATGTCTGGAACATTACCGCAGTTGTAGCCGCTGGTGCCGCCGTTGTTACACGTGGTGGTCTGTCCCGGCACGATAAAGGTCGAATACCCGGTGTTGTCCAGCGAATACGACAGATCTGCAGCCAAGGCGAGCTTTCCGTTGAGCATGCCGTCGTGCTTTGCGGTGACACCCAGCGTGATTGCGTTATCGCGCAGCCCGTTGACCCAGTAGTACGGTTTGGCGGTCGAGCCGTTGACCCGGAAGTTGTAGTCCAACATGTTGCGCTTGCGCCATTGCCAAGTCGCGTAGGCTGTAAGCAGGGTGTTGTCGGAAGCTTGGAAGCTCGAGTCGAGATTGACGTTTGCTTCATGGCCTCCCTGCACGCCCAGGGCTGAGTCGTAGTAGGAGTCGTCGGCGAAGTTCCCGCTCAAACTGAGGTTCAAAGCCGATGTCGCCTGCCAGTTGGCTGACACGCGGCCCTGATTACGCTTACGAGACGCATCGAAGTAAGCAACGAAGCCAGGATTTTCGTAGCCTTCATCAAACGACTGCATCGGGTTGTAGAAGGTCGGGTTGAGCGTTGACTTCCGATCGGCGTACTTGTATCCGACGTTGAAATTCAGGTTCTCAGTCGCATTCAGCCGATAGTTGGCCAAGAGGCTGTTCTCGCTTTGCTTGGGCACCTGCGCACAGGACGTCGTGGTGTAGTAGGTCGGGATGCCCGCGAGGGTCTCACCCTGAATCACCGCGACCGTGTTATCGCACCACTGCTTCGTCGTTTCGTTCTTCAGGTCGAGATGCAGGTGCTGGCTCTGATTGATGCGGTAGTCGCCGGCAACGTCGGTATCAGCGGTGCTGTGACTGATTGGAACGTTGACTGGGGATGCTGGATCGCCACCCAGTGTGTAGAAGGGATAGACATTGGATGGCGTCTGATTGTCGCGCTTGTTGTAGATCACGCCAGCGGACAACCGCAGGGCCTGGGTCGTCTGGTTCGTCAATCGCGCGTCGGCGTGGGTGTTGACCACCAAGCCGTCGAGCGAGCCGACCGGGGATGTGCCTGACTGCATCAGCGCCGGCTCGTAGGTAAAGGCGGCGTTTTGCGTGTTGCGTCCATACGAGTAGCCCCCGACCAGTTTCGTGCTTGGCGTCAGGTTGTACCCGCCCATGAGATCGATCTGGTTGTTGTTGTTGTTCGGAGCTGTGCTCAGCATGTCGGTCGGGTAGGGACCGCTAAACAGCGTGCCGTTGGCCACTGCGTTGCCCACGTACGGATTGGAGAAGTACACCGCATCGTAATTGTCGCGGAAGCGTGATCCGAGAAAGCTGCCTGTGAAGAACCCTTTGTCGCCGGACCAGTCGACCGACAGCGTGAAGTTGTCGATTTTGTACTCGGTTGGGTTCATCAACAATTGCACGCCTTCGTTTTTCGGGTTGTAGCCAGCGAGGGCGAACTGCGCGGTAGTGGTGGAATTGTCGCTGCCAGAGCCCATCAGCTTCGCACCAGATTGCGTGACGTGTTGCCAATGGAAGCGAAGGTCCCAGTTCGGTCCAAGGTTGTGCAGCGCGGTGAAGCGCGCAATATCCTTTTCCGAATACACGTCCTTCGTTTGGAAAAAAGCCTGTTGCGCGGCAGTCAGGGTATGCGTTCCCGTCGATCCTCTGGCCTCGTTGACCAAACCAAATCCGGCAGGCATCGTGAAGGTGTTGCCCCCGCGGTCGCCTTGCAGGGGAGTCTGGTAGGAATCTGAGAGGTAGTGGCGTAGCTGTTGGTAGCTCAGACCCAGTTCCCAGGTCCCCTGATTGGACAGCGAACCACCGAGGTAGCGGTCGCTCAACCCCAGGTTGGTCCCCTTGAGTGACCAGAGCATCGTTCCTGGCTTTTGGCCGTAGGCATCGCCGCCGCGTAGGTTGACATTGCCAATCAGGCTCACGCCGGACTTGGCCAGGCCGTTGTATTGGCCGAACTGATACGAACTGCTGTCCGTGTAGGCGCCGCCGATCTCGATCGAATTTGTGGGGTTGGTGAGGCGTGCGACGTCGTCGTCGGCCCTGGCAACCGTGGTCAGCGACAGCACGGCGAGCGTTGCAAGAGCGCTTTGGAGTGCAATAACCAGTGGCTTTGCAGACAGCGCGGGTTTCATGCTTTTCATGGCGTGATCCTCGTGATTTAGCGGAACAGGAACGCACCGGCCGGGCTGTTGGAGCCGTGGACCATGACGTGACAGTTCAGGCAGGCGCGACCAGCGACCGTCGGCGTCGGGTTTGGCGTCCCGATGTAGCCGGTACCTGGAACTTGTGCTCCGGCAATACCGGGGCCCGCGGGGTTGATGCTGGCATGTGGGCCGTCGTGGCATTCCTGGCACAGGAATGGGGGACGTGATTTCAGCAAAGGTGCAATGTTCGAGCCGTGCGGCGTGTGGCAGTCGGTGCAGTTCTCGGTGACAGGCTGGTGCTCCCACAGGAAAGGCCCGCGCTTGTCAGCGTGGCAGGTCCAGCAGGTTGCATTGATCGTGGCCTTTTTCATGAGGTGAGGGCCGACCGAGCCATGCGGGTTGTGGCAATCCGAGCACACCATCTTGCCGTTGCCGATGGGGTGGTGCGAGATCTTCTGGATGTCGGCGCGGCGTGCCTTGTGGCAGGTAAAGCAGACCTGAGGTTGGGTCATGCGGCTGCGCACCTTGTCAACCGGGCTGTGAATGACGTGGCAGTCGTTGCAGGCCAGGCCATTGACTTGGTGAGGGCTCCCATCCCAATGGGCGCGTTGGGTTCCCTTGTGGCACGTCAGGCACGCTGCAGCGCGCTTGGTGGCGCTTGACTCGGGGTAGTTGTCTTTATTGAAACGGATGTCAGGCGGTGCGATCTTGCCGTTGACCGGACCGGCCAAGTGGGCAAGGCTCGGGCCGTGGCAGGATTGGCAGGTCGGCGTGCGCGGATCCGCGGTCACGCCGTGTTTGGTCTGGAAAATGGAAAGGATTGGCTTGGCCTCGTTTTCGTCGTGGCAGCGCGTGCATTTGGCGTCCTCGGCGAGTTTTTGCTTGGAGATCATGGCCGGCGACGACAACGTGGCGTTCGACGCGCCCATGGCCGGCAAATTGATTGGGTCGGCGGCCAAAGCCGTGGCCCCCCAGCCGGCGAGAATCAGGCCGGTGGCAAGAATGAGTTTTCGGATGAACTGCACGGTGAGCTCCCTGGAGTTTGCTGAGGTGTCGCTGTGATGACGTAAACGGATGGTTCTGGGCGCTGGTTCGCCTATTTCTTCAGGGTCGCGATCCAGCACGCAATGACCTTCGCATCGGCCTCGCTGACCGTGGTGTTGGCGGGCATGGCCATCGACCCGAAAGTTCCGCTCTCGCCATGTCTGATGGCGTTCACCAGCGTCTGCTCCTCGTCTTTCTTGCCGGCAAATTTGGCCGCGATGGTTTCAAAGGCGGGGCCGACTTTCGTGCCGGATAAGGCATGGCATGTGAAGCAGCCATGCGTGCGCACGAGATTCTTGGCGGTGTCGGCGTGGGCCGATGGCGCGAGGACGAATAAAGTGAGCGCTGCAGCTGTTGCAGCGAGAGTCATCAGTGATCTGTGCGTCATGTATCTACCTTTGGGATTGAAGATCGCATGCGTGCGGCTCGCAGTTCGGCGAATCGCAACGCTTGATGGAGATTGTTGATGGGGATAACCCTGATGCACTATCGGAAGTCGATCAAATTGCCCATCAGAAAAATCTGATTCAGCATCAGAAAACAGGACAGATGCCTGTTGCACATGGCGCGCGGTTCGCGCGAAATGCTGAGAATTCGCAATAAATCGCGCAAGTACGCGCGACTAATCCCCCGGCGGGCGAAGTTGGCGGGGTACGGTGAATCGCATGACGGGCGATCAGCGCAATGCGCACGCGGGATCAGCAGTTCGCCGCGTAGAGAAAACAAGACGGATCGAACGAGCCTATCGAGGAGCGCCGCTCCGATTGGGGCGGGCTGCGTCGGGCGGCAACGGCGCGCGCTGCCTAATCAGGCGCACTGTCGACGAGGCCGTGATTCAAGGCGTAGCGCACCAAGTCCACTTGGTGCGTGAGTCCCATTTTTTCCAGAATGTGGGATTTGTGGGTGCTGACAGTCTTGACGCTCAGCGCGAGTTCCTCAGCGATCTCGGTCAGGCTCCGGCCATTGACGATGCGCGTAAAAATCTCGAACTCGCGGTTGGACAAGAACGTGTGGGTTGGCGCCGCATGCGAGTGCGAGACTTCAGTTGCCAGCAACTCGGCCACCTTCGCGTTGACATAGACGCCGCCCGCTGCGACCTTGCGCATGGCGAGAAGAAGCAGCTCGCCGTCCGACTCCTTGGTCAAGTAGCCGGCCGCCCCGGCCCGAATCGCGCGCACCGCGTACTGCTCTTCCTGATGCATGGTGAAAACCAGGATCGGCAGGCGAGGCCGCTCGGCCTTGACGAGCTTGATCAACTCCAAGCCGTTGCGTCCGGGCATCGACAGGTCAAGCACCAGAAGTCCCCAATCGCGCTCGCGCACCAGCGACAGCAGGGTGTTGCCGTTGTCGGCTGTCGCCGCGCAGCACAGATCTGCGGTGTCATCGAGAATGTTGCGCAGTCCGTTGCGGATAATGGCGTGGTCGTCGGCAACCAGAACATCGACCTTGGTCATAGCGCCTCTCCAGCAGCTTCCGCCCGGGTTTCGTCGGCAATCGGGATGCGCACCTCAACTGTCGTTCCGCCAGAGGGCCCGGGGCGAATGGTGAAGGTCCCGCCCAGCGCCGTTGCGCGCTCGCGCATGCTGAGAAGTCCGATGCCTCTGGAGCGTGTCGCAGGGGAGAGTCCGCGACCGTCATCGATGACCTGCAGGCACAGGCCATCGGCACATCGCTCCAGCTGAATGCGAACGCGGGTGGCATCGGCGTGCCGAGCGATGTTTGTCAGGGACTCCTGCACAATCCGGAACAGGGCCGTGGCAACCGCGTCCCCATGCACAAGCGTGGCAGCAGGCAGCGCGAGATCGACCTGGAGTTTGCTGCGGCGCGCGAATTCCCCGACCTGCCACGCCATCGCATCTTCAAAATCGAGGTCATCGAGGATGCGTGGCCGCAATTCGGTGGAAATGCGGCGTACGGCGCCAATGGCGCCGTCAAGCAGGCGTCGCATCGAGTCCAAGGTCTCCGGCGCGGGTTGGCGCCCCTCCTTTAATCGGCCACCGAGCCAACTCAGGTCGAGCTTGATTCCGGTGAGCTGTTGGCCGAGGTCATCATGCAGTTCGCGTGAAATTCGAGCCCTTTCTTCCTCGCGCACTGTTTGCTGCGCAATAGAGAGGCGTCGTAGCTCCTCGTTCATTGAGCGCAGTTCGGCTTCACGCCGACGTCGCTCGGTCACGTCCCTGAGCATGGCGGTCAGCTGCACCTTGCCTCCGATTTCCGTCTGCGAGATCGCCGACTCGATCGGAAATTCCGTGCCATCAGCGCGCAGTCCGATGATTTCGATCAGTGGGGCCATCGCTCTTGATGACACCCCCGAATCGATGAACGCGCGCACGTGCGACGCGTGCGCCGTGCGCAGGCGTTGTGGCAGCAACATCGCAATCGGTTTGCCGATGGCTTCGTTCGCAGGAATGCCGAACATGCGCTCGGCTGCGGGGTTGAACATCACAATGTTTTGCTCGGCGTTAATGGATACGATTGCGTCCATCACCGAGTTCAGGGTCAGGCGCCAGCGGCTGTCGGCCTCTTGTAGCGCGAGGTTCAGCCGTTCGCCGCGTTGCAGCTCTATGGCCAAAAATCCCGCAGCAGCGCCGATCAGGGCGCAGACCAGCAAGGCGCCTGCGCCAATGGGAATTGCGGTCTCGCGCCACGACGCCAAGGCCTGCGCCACATTGTCCGTGACCGCGACCATCAGGGGCAACCCGTCGATGCGCTCCAGGGCAAACACCTTGTCGGCACCTCCGGCCGCGAAGTGGTCGAACACACCAACTGTGCCAGGCGGGGGAACGCGCACGCCTTGTAGTTCAGGCGCTGGCTCCCCGATCTCCGCATCGCGGTGCGGCAAAGCCGCAATCAACTGGCCATCACTCAGGTACAGCGCGACCGGCCGCATGAAGTCAAGCTTCATGTAGCCGAACAGCCGTTCCAACTGGTTCGTTCGGATGGCGGCGACCACGACGCCGCGTAGACGTCCATCCGGGCCGCGCAGCGGCCGCGCCAAGTGCACGGTCCACGCACCCGTGGCGCGGCTTTGCACTGGGGCATCAATGATGAGACGGTTGCTCGGATTGCTGACGAATGCCTTGAAGTAGGGGCGATCAGCCACGGACAGCGGGGGCGCGGGAAACTGACGAGATGAACTCACCACCCGACCCTGGGCATCGACGATAAAGAGCGTGCCAATCTGCCCCATGCTGGACAAGCGCGACAACAGAAGCAGGTGCACCGGAAGGCTGTCAAGGGCCAGTTGACTGATGAACGGCGACTGCAGGCGCTCGTCCACATTGAGTAGTCCCACGTCGGTGCGTTTGAACGCCTGAGCAGTCTGCGCGGCCAACATGCGCGTCAGGCTCGTCGTTTCCTGGCTGTCGCGGGTGGTGGCGCGGTGGCGCAAATCCGCCAGAAGCAGCGTCACCGATACCGAGATCGCGATGATCGTGATCACGGCAAGCGCGCCCACGGCCAGCGGCGGGCGAAGAGTCGATGCCATCAGAGGCGTCTGCAGACGAGGCTAGGTGGACACGGCACAGCGGTACTTGAGCAGTCTTCGTTCGTGTTCGTTCGTGCGCGCAAGCACGCGTGCACAGCGGGACAAAGTCTAGACAGGGCACGCCGCCGCAGGCTTGATGCACGTCAACCAAAGATGTCCGCGCGCGCTCCATCGATGCATGCTGGACCAAGTTTCGATCTGGTTGACGAGCATCAAAACTGGCTTCGTTGGCATGCAATAAATTGCAAACGAAGATGTTCGAAGTATTCGAATTGTTGAGATTCATGTGCAAACGCATTGTCCGCTTGCGATTGGCCGTGCGCCCTCCTGCAGGAAACACGCCGAGGCGAGATACGCCCCTGCTGAAATGGCCCAGATGAACGCCGTTGCCAATAGCCTCCGGGTGGAAGGGTTGGCCTGCGAGCGCGGTACGCGCACGCTTTTTCGCAGTCTCGAATTTGGACTGTGCGCAGGTGAGTGGTTGCACGTGCGCGGGGCCAACGGCGCCGGAAAGACCAGCTTGTTGCGTCTGCTGGCTGGGCTGGCCGTTCCGCACGAAGGCGCGGTGCGCTGGAACGGCGTGGAGCTCGCACGCGCTGGCGATGATTTCCGAAGTGCCGTGATTTATCTGGGGCACCGCAACGGCCTTAAGGAAGATCTCAGCGCGCTGGAGAACCTGCGTCTGGCCGCTGCGCTCGATGGCCAGCATCTGGGCGAGGTCCCGGTACTCAGGGCGTTATCGCGCATGGGCCTGCGTGGACGTGAGGACCTGCCGCTGCGCGTACTTTCACAAGGCCAGCACAGGCGCGCGTTGCTGGCCCGTTTGTTGCTGCGGCCGGCTGCGCTATGGATTCTCGACGAGCCGCTTTCAGCGCTCGACACCGGAGCGGTCGACCTGATTGGCGAGCTCGTCGAGGCGCACTTGCACGCGGGCGGTCTCGCTGTGCTGACCAGCCATCAGGCGATTGGATTGTCTGGCGGCCGAGAGCTGAATTTGTAAGCCATGAAGACAGCCATCTTGGCAATGTTGAGACGCGAGCTTTTGCTTGCGATGCGTCGGCGTAGCGATGCAGTGACTGCGATTTTTTTCTTCGTCATCGTCGCCAGCCTGTTCCCGCTCGGCGGCGAGCCGCAGCCCGCGCTGCTTCGGACCATTGGGCCCGGCGTGCTTTGGGTTGCAGCACTGCTGTCAACACTGCTCGGTCTGCATCGTTTGTTCGCCGACGACTATGCCGACGGCACGCTGGAACAAATGGCACTATCGCCGACGCCACTGGCATGGTTAATTACCGGAAAAATCGGCGCACACTGGGTTGTCGCCGGACTGCCGCTGGTAATTCTTGCGCCCCTGTTGGGGCTTCAGTACCAGCTGGATACCCCGGCTCTGGCTCTTCTGACACTCGGCTTGCTGATTGGCACTCCACTCTTGGCGCTTATCGGCGCGATTGGAGCCGCCTTGACACTCGGCCTGCGCGGCGGCGGAGCGCTGCTCGCATTGCTTGTGCTGCCGCTGTACGTGCCCGCTCTGATTTTCGGGACAGGGGCGATCGCGGCACAACAGGCTGGACTCGATTATTGGGGCCATTTCGCGCTGCTTGGCGCGATGTTGGTGGTCGCGGCATTTTTCGGACCCCTCGCGACAACCGCAGCGGTGAGGATTGCACTCGAATGAAAAAAGCAAAGGTCTCCTGGTATCACTTCGCAAGTCCGGCGACTTTCTATCCTCTGGCGGGCCGGCTGATCCCGTGGTTTTCCGCGCTGGCGCTGTTGGCCTGTGTGACGGGGCTATGGATCGGCTTTTTCGTGGCCCCGCCTGATGCGCAGCAGGGCGATGGATACCGCATCATCTTCTTGCATGTGCCGGCTTCCTGGATGTCCATGTTTATTTATCTGGTGATGGCCTTCTGGTCTGCACTGGGGCTCAGTTTCCGCACACGGTTGTCGGGGATGATGTCGCTGGCCTTGGCACCAACGGGAGCCATGTTCACTGCGCTGGCGCTGATCACGGGTTCGTTGTGGGGTAAGCCGATGTGGGGCACGTGGTGGGTGTGGGATGCGCGCCTGACGTCAGAACTCATTCTTCTTTTCCTGTATCTCGGATATCTAGCGCTGCATGCGGCAATCGACGATCCGCAGCGGGCCGACCGCGCTTGCGGCGTGCTGGCGCTGGTTGGCACGGTCAACATTCCCATCATTTATTTCTCGGTTCAATGGTGGAACACCTTGCATCAGGGCGCTTCGGTGTCGCTCACGCATGCGCCTTCAATGGCCATGACCATGCTCGCCGGCATGATGCTCATGGCCTTTGCAGCCTGGATGTACACGATTGCTGTCGTGCTCGTTCGCGTACGAGTCATCATCCTCGAGCGCGAAGCGGGTGCGGAATGGGTGCATCGACTCACGGAGGTCCAAACATGATCTGGAATTCAGCGGCGGAGTTCTTCGCCATGGGGGGGTATGGCCCGTACGTCTGGGGCAGTGTGCTGGCATGCGCCGCCGCACTGGTCATTGAAATCGTCGGCTTGCGTGCACGTCGCATTGCAGCCTTGGGTGCGCTGCGACGGCGCGGGCTCGTCGACCGACTGGAGTTGCAGGAGCAATTGGCATGAAGGCGCGCCATCGCCGCCTGGGGTTGATCACCCTTGGCCTCATTGTGCTGGCCATCGCCGCCACGCTTGTGCTGCGTGCGCTCAACGGCTCGATCGAGCTGTTCGTCACACCAAGCCAGATCGCCGACGGGAAGGCGCCACATGCGGCGATGTTCCGCCTCGGCGGACTTGTCGAGAACGGGAGCCTGCGGCGCGATGGCATGACCGTGCATTTTGTCGTAACCGACACTGTCAAACAGGTGCCCGTCACCTATACGGGAATTCTGCCGGACTTGTTCGCACAGGGTCGTGGTGTGGTTGTACAGGGAACTCTGGGGCCCCACGGCCAATTTCAAGCCACACAGGTGCTGGCCAAGCACAGCGCCAACTACATGCCGCCGGAGGCCAAGGACGCCATCGTCCAGGCCCGTGAAGCTTCAAGGACACTACAGAAATGATTCCCGAACTTGGTCGTTTTGCGCTTTTGCTGGCGCTGCCGGTTGCCCTGGTACAGGGCATGTTGCCGCTGATCGGCGCGTGGCGAGGCAATCGTGGCTGGATTGCGCTGGCCCGCCCGGCGGCACAGGCGCTGTTTCTGCTGGTTCTCGTCAGCTTTGGCTGCCTGGTTTGGTCGTTCCTGAACGACGATTTTTCAGTTCGTTACGTCGCTGAGAATTCCAACACCCAGTTGCCCGCGATCTACAAGTTCGCCGCGACCTGGGGTGGTCACGAGGGATCGTTCCTGCTATGGCTACTCATGCTTACAGGTTGGACCTTTGCCGTGTCGCTCTTTTCGCGCAGCCTGCCCGACGAAATGGTGGCGCGGGTCATTGGCGTACTCGGCTTGATCGCCACTGGCTTTCTGGTATTTATCAACATCGCGTCGGACCCTTTTGTGCGACTGTTGCCAGCTGCACTGAACGGGCGTGACCTCAACCCGCTGCTGCAGGACCCAGGCCTCGTGGGCCACCCGCCAATGCTGTACATGGGCTACGTGGGTTTTGCAGTGGCATTCGCATTCGCAATTGCTGCATTGCTTGCCGGGCGCTTGGACGCAGCGTGGGCGCGATGGTCGCGTCCTTGGGCACTTGCGGCCTGGGTGTCGCTCACAATTGGCATTGCGCTGGGATCGTACTGGTCTTACTACGAGCTTGGTTGGGGCGGTTGGTGGTTCTGGGACCCTGTGGAGAATGCATCGTTTATGCCTTGGCTTGTCGGCACGGCGCTGCTTCATTCGTTAGCGGTCACAGAGAAGCGAGGCAGCTTTCGCAACTGGACCGTGCTGCTTGCCATCGGGGCCTTCTCGCTGTGCCTTCTCGGCACCTTTCTGGTGCGTTCCGGTGTGCTGTCATCGATCCACGCGTTTGCCACGGATCCCCGGCGCGGGGTGATGATTCTGATTCTGCTGGCCGTGGTCGTTGGAGCGTCGCTATTGCTGTTTGCGTTGCGCGCACCAGGAAGCGGCCCAGGGGGAAAGTTCGAGCTTGTGTCCCGCGAAACGCTGCTGTTGAGTAACAACGTCCTGTTGGTTGTGGCAACCGGCTGCGTGTTGCTTGGCACGCTCTACCCCTTGGTGATGGACGCTCTGGGACTGGCCAAGCTATCGGTTGGCCCGCCATACTTCAACAGTGTTTTTGTCCCGATCGTTATACCGTTATTTCTACTGGCTGCAGTTGGCCCGATGGCGCGCTGGAAGCGTTCGCCGATTGCTGACCTTCTGCGCGCGATGCGTTGGCCAGCGCTCTTGGCTGCGTTGGCGGCGGTCCTTGTGCCGGAACTGATGGGACGTTGGAGCACAGGCGCCTCAATTGGGGTGTTCACGGCAGTGTGGTTGGGAAGCGCGGTGTTGCTGCAGATTCGTAGGCGCTTGCGCAGCGGCAATCCGCCCGCCGCCTATTGGGGCATGCAGCTCGCTCACCTGGGTCTGGCTGTGGCCATCGTCGGCGTTGCGCTGGTCAAGAATTATCAGGTTGAGCGCGATCTGCGCATGGACCCGGGCGATACGACCCAGATCGCTGGGTACACGGTGGGCTTTGACGGCGTGCGCACGGTTCCAGGGCCGAATTACAGCGCTGATCAGGGCGAGCTGACGTTGGCACGCGACGGTAAGGTCTTCGCTGTGCTGCACCCGGAAAAACGCGACTACTTCAGCTCGGCCATGCCCATGACGGACACCGCGATCAACACCGGAATTTTTCGTGACATCTACCTTTCGCTGGGTGAGCCCCTGGATCACGGCGCTTGGGCGGTCCGGGTGTACTACAAGCCGTTCGTCATCTGGATCTGGTTGGGCGGTTTGTTGATGGCTATTGGTGGCGTGACCGCGGCGGCGGACCGCCGCTACCGCCTGCTGAAGCTGCGCACCGCGGCGCTGAAGGGGGTGGTAGCGTCATGAAGCGCATCTGGCTGATTCCCTTCGCGCTCTTTGTGATCCTGCTGGCCTTCCTGGCGGCGGGGCTCACGCATGACCCGCACAAGATTCCGTCGCCGCTGATTGGCAAACAAGCGCCGGCATTCGATCTTCCACGCCTCAACAGCCCGGGACAGACGTTCTCGTCCTCGCAGATGAAAGGCAAGGTCTGGTTGCTCAATGTCTGGGCGTCGTGGTGCGATTCGTGCCGCGAGGAACACCCGGTGCTGGTCGATTACGCGCATTCGCTGCATGTCCCTTTGGTTGGTCTTGACTACAAGGACACGTCGCGCGGTGCGCGCATGTGGCTGGCCCAGTTTGGCGACCCCTACAAGATGGTGGCGGTCGATTCCAACGGGCACGTAGGGATCAATTACGGGGTCTACGGGGTTCCAGAAACCTATGTGATCGACCGCAACGGGACCATCGTGGACAAACACATCGGTCCCATCACGCCTCGTGTCATGAACCAGGAGTTGTTGCCGCTGATCAGGAGGCTTTCGTCATGAAATCGCTATTCGCGCTGTTGCTGGTCATGATCTGTCTGGGGCAAGCCCAGGCGGGCGAGGCTCAACCGCTGACCCGCAATGAGGCTGTTGAGCAGCGCATGCTTGCACTGACCCGAAACCTGAGATGCCTTGTGTGCCAGGACGAGTCGTTGGCAGCGTCGCAGGCGGATCTGGCACGGGATCTTCGCAATGAGATCCGCACGATGATGGAGAACGGGCGTAGCAACCCACAGATCGTGGCCTATTTGGTGCACCGCTACGGCAACTACGTGCGCTACCAGCCACCGTTCGATGCCGAAACCGCTGTCTTATGGGTCGGCCCGTTCGTGCTCTTGGTGGTAGGGCTGGGGTTCTTGCTCGTGTATATCCGCCGGCGCGGCTCACAGCAGGATTTGCCGTTGGATGCTGCGCAAATTGAACGTGCCAAGCAACTGCTGGCCGACGCCGGCGTGAAGGGAGCGCAATGATTGCCTTTGTTACCGCTGCTGCGGTCTTGACCATCGTGGTGATCGTGTTGATCACACGACCGCTCGTGTTTGCGACTCGGTCCGCTGCAGGTGTTGACCGGGGGCGCCTGAACGCCCGATTGCTGCGCGAGGAGCTTAGCGCGCTCGAGATCGAGCACGCCAAAGGCGCGATCGAGGCCGCGGAATACGCGCGTGCACGCGACGAATTGACGCGGCGCGTGCTGGATGAGGCGTCGCCCGCAGCGCCTGCCGCGACGGCAGCTTATGCATGGCCTACCGCGGTCGCCATCACCCTGATTTTACCCATCTGCGGAGGGTTGCTTTATGTGCTCATGGGCACACCGGGCGCGCTCCTGGCCGGCGCGCAAACCGTCGGCGTTGCCACAGCGGCGCAGGTTTCCAGCTCGGGCAGCGCCCCGCCGCAGGTGCAAGGCATGGTCAACTCATTGGCCGCGAAGTTGGCCCGGCATCCTGACGACCCGGCCGGGTGGGCGATGCTTGGACGCTCCTATTCCGTACTCGGCCGCTATCGCGACGCCGTTGCGGCCTTCGGCAGAATCGGGCCGAGTCTGAATGGCAATGCGACTTGGTTGGCCGAATTTGCCGACGCGCTGTCGATGACGACCGGCGGCGACCCGGTTGGCCGCCCTGAGCAACTTGCCCTGCGCGCGCTTAAGCTCGAACCCAATAATCTCTTGGCGCTGATGCTGGCCGGATACGCAGCGTCAAGACGCGGAGAGCCAGCCAGCGCACTGCCGCTGCTGGAGCGCGCCCAGAGCGAGGTGACGCCGAACTCGGAAGATTACGGATTCGTGCATAACCTCATCGAGCAGGACCGAGCAGTTCTTGGCTTGAAATCGTCCACTGTTGCGTCGCCTGCGGCGGCGGGCAAGACGTTGAAGATCGCCGTGTCGATCGCGCCGCGATTCCGTGCGGCAGCGCGGGGGCGGACGGTGTTCGTGTTTGCACGCGCCCGCGGCAATCCGATGCCGCTGGCAGCGGTTCGCAGCAGTGTCAACCAGTTGCCGACCGTCGTCGCGCTTACCGATGCCAATTCGCTTGACCCCGCCCATCCGCTTTCCGGGGCCACGGAGCTGCGAGTGGAAGCCCGGGTCTCGGCGAGCGGGGATGCAACTCCCGCGCCTGGGGATCTGGTTGGCACCGCAACCGTGGATACCCGGCGCAGCCGGCGCGTCGCGGTCAACATCGACGGGTTACAGCCCTAGATCGCCAGATCGACGCGAAACCTGGCCGGAGTGCGGCCAAGCGTGGGGGCGTGCATGCGCATTTGCGGCCACGCGCGCCCGTTCCGACGGTGTGGTGTTGGGTGTAGCTCGCATTGAGAAATGCGATGCGAGGGAGCGAGACAACGCCCTCATTGCGCCTGATGCGCAATGGGCCTTGGCCATCACCCCCCAGCAGAGGCACTTGCTCCAAGGCAGCATGCTTCTTGGGTATTTGGAGGCGCTAGGGCACGCCGGACCAGCGGTGTAGCAATGCTTGGGCCCCGGTTTGTAACGCTTGCGCGCCGAGTTCCTCTTCCGCGACGCGCAGCCAGGCGTGTAGGAGTTCCACGTCCCCCGCGGCTCGATGCCGCGCGGCGGTAGACAAGCCGTGGCGGCGCATGATGGCGTCGAGTCCGTGACCTGTTGCGCGGGGATACAAGCGTCGGGATAGCCGAACGGTGCAAAGCGTATCCATGCGAAGCGTGGCTCCTGATCGAGTCACAGCGCTTTTCAAAAAACCATGGTCGAAGCGCACGTTGTGTGCGACGAGCACAGCACCGTCAAGCAACGGGATGAGCTCAGGCCAAAGCCGCTGAAAATCAGGTGCATCACGCACCATGGCGTCCGTGATGCCCGTGAGCCTCTGAATAAAGAAGGGAATCGGTTGTCCAGGGTTGACCAAAGATTCCCAACGCGTGCTGACGACGCCATCGTCGACCCGGATGAGCGCGATTTCCGTGATGCGATGATCAACTGGGTCGATTCCCGTGGTTTCAAGGTCAAGCAAGACATAACTGGGCAGCATGGCGACATTGTGCAATGAGACGCTCAAGCGGGGGCTTGGCACGATTTCGCAGGGTGCAGGCGCCCTGGAAAGCAATGCGGTGCGTGGGGATCCGTGCCATTCGAACCCTGTGCTTGACGCCAATCCACGGAGCTTGGTTAGGTGCGTGACGAGCTTTGCGCCGCAGCCGACGAGGGCTTCCCGTGAGGCGTGTGGGCCTCGCGGTGCCGTCGGATGCGGCTTTAGCCGTTGCAAAGTGCCTATACGAGCACGAGCGTCACCGGCTTGTGGTTACCGAATACGCGCTAAAGGGGAAAAATTGACCTCGCCCCGGGTGCCAGCGCGGTCTCCATGAACTGTCGATTACTGCGGACGAGCTGGCGAAGGCAACCCTGTGGCACCTTTGAGGTTGACACGCGACGGACGTTCTCCCGATCGCTCCAGCCTATGGAGTGGCTCGGTTGCCACCCAGCAAACCGCACCTCGAAGCGCGCATTCACAAGGCGAGCACGCTCGGCGGCGCGATTCTGCTGCGCAGCATCGGGTACCTCGGCGCGGCGTGGACGTTCCCTGGGCGCGTCGTTGGGTGGGCATCGTCACGGCTGCACGCTAGCCGAAGCA
>JAKBCY010000252.1 GCA_021807445.1 Pseudomonadota bacterium | reverse complement strand
TGATGGGGGGCTCTGGATGGTATTCGACGTCCTGACCTCAACCCTAGGGCCTGAGGCGTGCCTTTTCCAACGCAATGTTTGGTTCACATTCACCGCTTTTTTTGATCGGAGATCGTGCAATGCTGCGACGGCTACGGAGCTTTGAACCCTTGAACGCGGGGCATATGAGTGGAGTGCGGCGGGCGTGCTTTGCGGAGTTCTTCAACACCCAAACTCCTTCACGTCAGGGCATTCTCGGCCCAGCTCCGCGCCTGGCGTTTGCACGCGCCACATTGCTCAGACTTGCGAGGCAACTTCTTCGCTGGACTGTCGTGGGGTTCACCGTAGTTCCTGGCGCGGGCCAGGAACTACGGTGCTCAAGCCGCAATTTGCTCGAGTTCTTCAACAGTCATGTTCTTGGTTTCCATGGTCAGCGTGAGCTCGACCACTACCCCGATAAAGGCGACAACGGCAATGGTCACGAACGACACCTCGACGCCGGCGCGCTGGAGCAGCACAGGCATGACGAAGCCGCCAACCACTCCGCCAAGTAGTCGCGACAGAGCTTCAACCGTCGCCGCCCCGGTGGCACGCAGCTGTAGCGGGTATTGCTCAGCCAAGGACATTTTCAGCGACGGGAACGCCCCGGTGCCGAAAAACGACATGATGCAGCCGAACGCTACCGATCCCACCACGGAGCCGGCCAACCCGAACAGTAGTGCCCCGCAACCGGCAATCCCCATGAAAATCACATAGGCCGCTCGCCGCCCTAGCATTTCGCCGACGATGCCGTTGAAGATCTTGCCGGGCAGTGCAGCACCGGTGATGATTGCTGTGAACAGTAACGAAGTTGCGAGCTTGTACCCTTGAGAGACGAAAATCGTCGGCATGTAAGTCATAACTACGTAAAACATGAAAAAGACTCCGGTCGCCGACACAACCCGGGCTACGGTGCGCATGATCAGCCGCCGACCAAAGATCTGCGACATATGGGAGGTCCCGACGACGTCGGCAGCGATTTGCACCCTGGGGCGCGCGGGCTCCGGCAAGTCGCGTCCCGTGACCCTCCGGATGGCCGCTTCCAGATGGTCCAGAATCCTCTCCGCTTCACGCTGATAACCCTTTCTGGCCAGCCAGCGCGGACTTTCCGGAAGCTTGTAATAAATCAAAACGGAGTACAGGATGGGAGAGGCCGCAACCGCGAAAAAAACTCGCCAAGAATAATCTGGACTAAGCGCTGGGAAAATTATGAAACCCAGCAGCGGAGCGACGAAATAGCCAAGCGACAGGAAGGCGTCCATGATTCCGTTGCAAAAAGTTCTTCGTGTCTTCGGAACCATTTCACACACGATTGCGTAAGGTAGCGGGAACACAGCGCCCATACCGAGTCCAGCGAGAAAACGAGCAATTAGCAGGAAACTGTAGTTTGGCGCTAGACCGCAGACGAAGGTAAAAATGCTGTACCAAACAATTCCGTATATCAGGACCCGTTTACGCCCGAACAAGTCTGCGAGCCTACCAGCCGGAATCAACCCGATCACGACCCCGAAGGTCTGCGCTGCAACCAGCAGGCCGATTTGGCTTGGGGTAATGTGCATAACCTGCTTCAGGGTCGGGATCGAAACTCCAAGCGAACCAATGCTCAGTGCCTCGGTGAACCAAGCCAAACCCGCGAGGATGACAATACCCCAAGTGATACGAGTCATCGGCAGGCGATCTATTCGTGCTCCCACCGCGGCTTGTGCGGCGAAATGATCATTGAGTTCAGACATCTTTGTCTCCTGGTAGGAATTTAATAAACCATCTTGAAATCGTTTAATGCAGCAAGCTGGGTCTGTTTTTTTCTCCTTTTTGTTCCGATAACTTCCTTGTGATTCAATACAAATGTAATGATTCCTTGATGACGCTTGAATCTAGATCGTGTAATTTCAGGCGCTGGATTTTCCCTGTTGGCCCCCGTGGCAAATCGTCCACGACGTAACAGACGCGTGGCATCTTGTACTTGCCGAGGTGCTCCAGGCAGTGGGCGCGCAGATCATTTGCACTAACTGCTGCGCCGTCGCGCAGCACGAGGTATGCCTCAATATTCTGGCCGTAATTACTGTCCTTGACGCCGATTGTTGCGGCCTCCATAACAGCCGGGTAGCGCAACAGCGCTTCGTCGATTTCGCGAGGCGAGATATTTTCACCTCCCTTGATAATCAACTCCTTGGCGCGGCCGGTAATGAAGTAGTAGCCATCATCGTCGCGGTAGCCGAGGTCTCCGGTGCGAAACCAGCCATCTGCAGTAAAGGCCTTCGCCGTCTCGGTGTCGTTCTTGAGGTAGCCGCGCATGACGTTGAGTCCACGCAGCTCGATTTCACCGATAGCGAGGTTAGGCAGCACGTGGCCCTGGGCATCAACAACCCGGGCCTCGGTTCCAGACGGCTTGCCAATGCTGCCAACCTTTCGCAAATGTCGCTCTATCGGGTTGCTGAACGAAGGTGCCGCGGTCTCGGTCAGCCCCATGGTTTCGATGATGTCGACCCCGAAACGTCGCTCGAATGCCCGGTGGTGCTCGGGGGGCAGCGCCGCCGACGCCGAGCGGCAGAAGCGGATGCGGCGCAACTGATCCAGGTCGAGGTCCTTAGGGGCTGACTGGATGAGATAGGCAATGATGGTTGGCACCGCGTTGACCCAGGTGCAGTTGAAGCTGATCGCATCCTTCCAGAACGTCGTCGCCGAAAACTTCGGCGGCATCACCAGCGAGCCACCTCGCACCAGCGGCGCGATCAGGTTTACCACCAGCGCGTTGATGTGATAGAGCGGGAGCGGCGCCAGGCCGCGGTCGTCCGAGCCTAGCCCGTGCTCACGACTGATATGGATGCCGTTAGCGACCAGATTGCCGTGGCTGAGCACGACACCTTTGGGTGTGCCAGTGGTTCCCGACGTGTACATCAGCAGCGCCGCGTCGTCGAAGGCGGGCATCACGCCTGGTTTGGCGGCCGCCGCGCGGTTGTGATCGAGCCAACTCGAGTCGGTAATGACTTCGACGTGCAGCGACCGCTCCATCGCTGCTGCCATAGCCTGCAGCGTCCGCGCATGCTCCGGCGTGGTGACGACCAGCGCAGTGTCGGAGTGATCGAGGATGTAGGACAGCTGCGAAGGCTGCGCCAGCAGGTTGATCGGGTTGATCACCATGCCGTGATACATGGCCGCCAGTATCAGCATCGCGGCATCGAGGCCGTTCGACATGAACAGCGACACCACGGCGCCTCGCCGCACTCCGTGCCGGGCGAAAAACGGTCCGAGTTCGCTGCAAATGCGCTGCAATTGGGCAAAAGAGACTTCGCGCCCGTCCTGGGTGGCGATGAAATAGGTCGACCGCGGTGCTCGCTGCGCGTTAACGTCGATGAGTTGCGCGACGCTGCACAGTTCGTGGATGCCGCCGCAATCTTGCGGTGCCGGAGCGGTCATGCAATTGGTCGGTGTCATCGGTCTCGGCTCACCAAAAGAAAATCGGAACACCGGCAGTGCACACACCCTTGGCGAGGGGAAGGTGGTTTGCTTGCGGCGTGGGCCGCAACGGGTTGAGTGGCAGATTCGAAGGGTTCGGCTGGCATGTGTGAACGAGGCTCGGTGATGGACGCTACAAGGACCGGTGCGAATTGGGTTTTGCTTGGCGCAACCGCTTCGACCGATGCGTGAT
>JAKBCY010000251.1 GCA_021807445.1 Pseudomonadota bacterium | reverse complement strand
TCACTCAAGGCAACGCCGACCGGGCAGGAGGGGGTCAAGCGGGCGGTTTTCGCTTGTTCGCCTCGGACTTACGCGCATGTTCCACGGTTCCTTGCGCATCGACGTAGGCGCGCACCGTCTCCAGCGTCGCACCGCCAACGCTCCCCACGTAATAGGCGCGGTGCCAGAACACGGGCTTGGAGTAGAAGGTGCTGAGGTGCTCGGCGAATCGCGCACGCGTCCGCCTGGCGCTCGCGGTCTTGAGATTGTTGATCAGCACCGAGATGTCGAGCGCCGGATGGATGTCCACGAGCAGATGGACGTGGTCGGCTTCGCCGCCAAACTCCAGCAGGGTGCACCGCCACGCCGCCAGGCAATCCGCGAACGCTCGCTTGAGATAGTCGAGCAGTTCGGGCGCCAGCGTCTTGCGGCGGTACTTCGTCACGAAGACGATATGCAACTTAATACTGTAAACGGCGTGCGAGCTAGACTGAGTGGTGTCTTTCATCATTGCAGCTTAACGTAGTGACTGGTAGCATGTCCAGTATGCAAATCGGCTTCCGCTTCCGCTGCTACCCGACGGCCCAACAGGAGCAAACGCTGCTGCGCTGGGTCGGGTGCCAACGCTTCATCTACAACGCGAAGGTCGGCGAAGACCGCTATTTCCGCACGTTCGCACGCAAGAGCTTGCAGCATGCGGGCCAGTTTGCTCCGATCGACCAGCAGTACAGCCACTTCATCACCGAGTCCACGCCGTGGCTGCGCGAAGTGCCTAGTGTTGTGCTTCGCAACGCCGCCACGCGCTGGAAGCAGGCGTATTCGCGCTATTTCAGCAAGCTGGGCGGGCGCCCGACCATCAAGAAGCGCGATCGCTCTTCGTCGGTATGGCTCACGTCGGAGCTGTTCCAGTTCGTGCCGCATGCCGATGCGGCGACAGGCGAGATCACGCATCGTCTGTTTGTCGGCACGAAGAAATTCCCACTGGGCGAGATCTGCTTCGTTGCGCATCGCGGCTTCAAGATCCCAGCTTCGATCACGCTGAGCATCAAGGCCGGTCGCTGGTTCGTCTCTGGCACCCATGACGATGCCACGGCCCAGCCGACGTTCGAAGAAACGGCGGACTGGCTGCAAACCTTTGGACGGGACGAACTGATGGCACGCACGCTCGGCGTCGATCGTGGCGTTGCCATCCCGGCGATGGCGTCCAACGGCGTGCCCTTCGACATCAGCGACGTGCAAAAGGCGCGCATCGCCAAGAAGCAAGCTGCTGCGAAGCGGTGGCAGAGGAAGCTCTCGCGCCGCGCCAAGGGCAGCGCCAATCGGGAAAAGGCCAAGCGCCGCATCGACCGGCTGCGCCAGTACGCGCGCGACGTGCGCCGGGACTTCGCGCACAAGGCCAGCCACGCCATCGTGAGCGATCCTCGCGCGGCGATGATCGTGTTCGAAGACCTGGGCGTGCAGCGCATGACCCGCAGGGCCAGGCCAAAACAGGATGCATCAGGTCGCTGGATGCGCAACAACGCCGCAGCCAAGTCCGGACTCAACGCTGGCATCCTGGCGTCGAGCTGGGGCCGCATCAAACAGTTCAGCGTCTACAAGGCGCTGCGCGCGGGCAAGCTGTGCCTGGACGTGCCCGCGCATCACACCTCGCAGGAATGCGCCGCTTGCGGCCATACTCATCCGGAGAACAGGACCACACAGGCCCTGTTTCTCTGCCAACGCTGCGGGCATCAAGACAACGCCGACGCCAATGCCTCGAAGGTCATTGCCCGGCGCGGAGTCGACCTGGTTCGATCGGGCCAGTACAGGGACAAGGACCGCAAGCGCACGATGCGCTTTCGGCCAAAACAACAACTAGGGCCGGAGCGGTCCGAAGTTACGCCTGGGGAGTCGCCCGTAAGTCACGGCACTGGAAACGGTGCCGCGCTGCTGACGCAGAACCAGGAAACCCACGCTACAACGCTCTGCGTTTAGCGGCGGGAGAGTTCATCACCGCCGAGCTTGCGCCAAGCGCACTCGCCGCTACAGGAGCCGGCGACGCTGTTGCGCCTCAGCGGATCGCGCCGTGCAGAAAAGCCCAGCCCACAACGCCAGTCATGACCACGACGTAGATGCGCAGCCCCCAAAACACGACCTGCTGGGAAGTGCTGAGCCGAACTCGCTTGACCTCGGGAAGGGTCTGGTCCCAGCCCTCGGCGGTGATCAGGCGGTGCACCGCGTCGTGATCGAATTCATGCAACTGTTTCATGGGGTCAGGCTCCCAAAGCATGCGGGAAGAGCGTTGCAACACCGTAAAGGCCATTGCAGACGATGAGCGCGACCATGATTGCGATTGACGCGGCGTTGCGCGCGCGCGAATTGACATGCTCTCCCATCAGCTCGCGGTCGTTGAGCAGCATGAGCAGGAACAGCATTGCAGCCGGCATGAATACGGTCGCGATGACCTGCACGCTGAGGTTCAGGAATCCGAGGTTCAGGCCGGGGACCATCACGACCGCAGCGGCGACTGCTGTTCCGACAATCGCTGGAAGATAAAAGCCCAGCGCCTGGCGCGGCGCCGCGTTGATCGATCGCTCGATGCCGAAGGCCTCGCCAACCGCCCATGCGCTACTTGCGGTAATGACGATCGAAGCGATGAGCCCGGCCTCGACCAGACCCAGCGCGAACAGCGCCATTAGCCCGTCACCGAGTTTCACACGCAGCGCATGCAGGATCACGTCGGCGTCAAGGCCCTGCGCGTTCGGGATGCCTTTGAGGGTTTGCGCCGCCAGCACGATCAGTGCCACGGCCACCAGCACCATTCCGGCCACGCCAAGCAGCAAATCGCGGCGCCCAGCTTTGATATCCTGGGGCAGCAGGCCTTTGTCCACCACGCAGGACTGCTGAAAAAACAGTTGCCACGGGGCGATCGTGGTGCCAATGTTGGCCGAGACCAGCAGCAGGAACGTCAGCGACAGGAAACCTCCAGGCACGATCCAGCCGTGGCCGGAGAAGGCGCCGGCAACGCTGTGCCAGTCTGGATGCGCAAGCAGGGCCAGCGGCACGAAGATGAGGTTGAGCGCGGCCACGAACAGCGAGATGCGCTCCCAGGTCCAGTAGCGCAGACCCACCAGCGCGTAGGTGATGAACCCCAGGGCCGTCGGCACCGTCAGCCACGCCGGCAGGCCCAGCGCCTGGCCGCCGAGGCGGATGCCGACGAACTCGGTCATCAGGGTCAGCACGTTAGCCACGAGCAGGTCCACCAGCGAGAACCAGCCCCAGAACGCACCGTAGCGCTTCCAAATCAGTTCGGCGTGGCCGCGGCGAGTGACCGCACCCAAGCGCACGGTCATTTCCTGCACGACGTAGGCAACGACGCCAAGCAGCAGCATCATTGGCAGGAAAATCCCAAGGCCGTAAGTCGCGCCCGTCTGTGCGTAGGTCACCACGCCGCCGGCGTCGTTATCGCCGAGCATGACCAAGACACCGGGTCCGATTAGCGCCAAGCCAAGGGCCAGGCGGCCGCGCCAATCGGTGGCATTGCGCCGCAGCTCAGCCAGGTGCATGCGATCGCGCAGGCGATGCTCAAGTCCGTCGGCCAGAGGCGGGCACTCGGGGCACAGGATCGCACCCAGTGCTTCAGAGCGGGCGCTCATGCGCGCCCCCGGAGCGCGTGGACGCGGCGATCACCGCCGTCGAGCACGATAGCCAACGACGCCAAGCGCACGTCGGTAAGAGTAATCGGGGCCGC
>JAKBCY010000038.1 GCA_021807445.1 Pseudomonadota bacterium | reverse complement strand
CGGAACAACAAGCGCAAACCGCCCGCTTGACCCCCTCCTGACCGGACGGCGTTGCCTGGGCGACACTGCGTGTCGGGCCGGACGAGGAAGGGGAATGCGCGGGCACATGTTCATCTTCAGAATGACCCCCGATCGGGGCCATGGGCCTGCACTGGGAAGCGGCGAGCGACCGTTATCAGCTCGCCGGCGATTGGCGGCAAATCATGGGCGGGGGCCGCGACGTGCTCTTCGTCCCGTGATCGATCGGATCGCCGCGAAAGCCGGGGGCGACGAGACTGCGACGCCGCGCGCGGCCAAGCTTCTCGGATGTGGCGCAGAGGCCGGCGAGTCGATGCCGATTTTCCGAGCCCTGAACCTTACCCGCCCAGCGGGCATGGTCGCTGATGGCGCCAGCGGTCGGGGCTCGCTGGGCACCGATCTTCACCGCTCCTGATCTGTCGGGCGCATCAACACTTCGTTGATGTTGACGTGTGCTGGCTGGGTCACGCAAAACATGATCGTGCGCGCCACGTCATCGCTTTGCAGCTGGCGCATGCCCTCAGCCCAGGCGTTGAGCGCCGATTGCGTCGGGGCATGCGCGATGTGGTCGCGCAACTCGGTTTGCACCACGCCCGGCTCAATCACAGTGACACGGATATTGTCCTTGTAGGCCTCACGGCGCAGGGATTCGCTGAAGCCGACCACGCCCCACTTGGTGGCTGAGTAGCCGCCCGCATTCGGGTTGGCTTGGCGGCCGGCGGTGGATGCGATATTGACGATATGCCCGTCCTTGCGCGCGCGCATCCCCGCCAAGGCGGCCTGGCATGTGGCAATAAGGCCGAGCAGATTCAGTTGCACCATGTGCTGCCACCGCGCCATATCGGCCGTGTCAATGGGTTCCAGGTACATCACGCCCGCGTTATTGACAAGGATGTCCAGGCGGCCGAAGTGCGCCTCAGTGTCGTGCACGACACGCTGCGCGGCCTCCAAATCGGCAAGATCGGCGGCAAGCACGAGGACCTCGGTGCCCATCGCCCGAAGTTTTGTGGCAAGTGCGTCGAGCCGTTCAGCGCGCCGGGCGCAGATAACGACCTTGGCACCGGCCTGAGCGAGCATTGAGGCTGTCGCCTCGCCAATGCCTGATGAGGCGCCGGTGACGAGCGCAACGCGCCCCTGCAGCCCGGCCGGTGAAAGAGTCGGGTTCATGCGAAACTCCCAAGTCAAGAGAAGGAAACAATTGTCCGCTGGGCTGCAGGGCTGTGCTGGCGTGTCCTGCGTTGACCGCTGCTGGCAAGCCTGTTTAGCGAGGCAGCAGCACATATGAGGTGGGGATGGTCTACAGTCGGGGCACCTTCTACCGTGCCTGGAGCTCGCAGCCATGTCTTCGAAACCCTGCATCCTCATTGTTGGCGCTGGCGACGGATTGAGCGCTTCCTTGGCGCGTGTCTTCGCACGCGAGGGAGAGTATCGCGTTGCTCTGGCATCGCGCCGCCCTGAGAGGCTCGCCGCGTTGGCGCAAGAACTCGATGCGATGGCTTTTCGCTGTGACGCGAGCGACGGCACGGAGGTTGATGGGCTGTTCAACCACCTTGACAAGGCCTGCGACTCCCCATTGGACGTGGTGATCTATAACGCATCAAATCGCGTGCGCGGCCCCATCACCGAGGTGGAGCCAGATGCCGTGGCGCAGGCGCTGGCCGTGTCGGCGTTTGGGGGTTTTTTGGTCGCGCAGCAGGCAGCGCGGTCCATGTTGCGGCGTGGGCGCGGCACCATTTTATTCACCGGGGCTTCCGCCAGCGTCAAAGGCTACGCGCATTCGGCCGCCTTTGCGATGGGTAAATTCGCACTGCGCGGGCTTGCGCAAAGCATGGCACGCGAGTTGGCGCCGCAGGGTATCCACGTTGGCCATATTGTGATTGACGGCGCGATTCGGCATCCCGATCGCATCGATTCAAGTGCTGTTCCTGATTCCATGCTCGACCCCGACGCCATCGCGCGCAGCTATTTGCACTTGGTGCGGCAGGACCGCAGTGCCTGGTCTTGGGAGCTGGAATTGCGACCGTGGGTCGAGCGATTCTGAAGGTCCCTTCCGCCATCGGGCTCTGGCGAACGCCCGCGCAGCTCTGGGGGATGCCGCCTACCGGTAACGCTTCGCACCCCTCAATGGCCGTCCACCCTGCAAAGGCGTGCCGCGGTGGGCGCGATGGAGGTCAGCTTTGCATCGGCATGTGCAAGGCAGCAAGCTCTCAGGGGAAGGCAGGAATGTCGGGCTCGATACCTTCGGGGCGAGCGGTGGGGTGATGCCGTGCGATCAGTGCCTCGATCTCACTGACGCGTTGCGCGGGCACATCCACCATCATGAGCATCTGCCCACCTTCGATCGCTTTCTCGTACGGTTTCAGGCGCGGGCTTTCCACGCTGATACCGATCATACTGCTGATCCAGGCACCGAGGGCAGTGCCGGTGACAGCCAATGCCACAACCAGCGCTCCGGCCGAAATCACTGCGCTGCCAGGGATGGCGATCGCGACGAGCCCGGCGAGGGTGCCAGTGGCTCCACCGAAGCCAAGCCCCCGTTCGATTGCGGGAATCAGGTCAGTCTTCTGCGCTAACCCTGCTTCGGGCAGATTGCTCAGCGGCGTGCCCTCTCGTGCAATGACGTGAATGTGTTTTTCGGCCAGGCGAGCCACCAGCAGCTCATCAACGATGCTGTGCGCCGTGGGAATATCGGGAACCAGAAAGTACAGGCGTCGCATGGCAAGCTCCTTATCCAGTTGGGCGGCACCGAAGGCGCGGCGCCCCATGCTTCCATACTAGGCGCTCCGGGGGGGAAATTCATCCCCCAATCCGGATCGATCGGTTCTCCAATTGCCGGGTCAGCGCATCCCGCGTGCAGACGCGCTCATAGCACGGCAAGTAAGGCGCGCCGAAGCGTCTCAACCAGCTGGTCGACCTGGCCGCGCTCGATGATCAGGGGCGGTGAAAGCGCGATGGTTTCTCCCGTGTAGCGCACCAGCACGCCGAATTCGAAACATTTTGCAAACACATCGAATGCGCGCTTGCCCGCGGCATTGGGCCGGGAGTTCAGTTCGATGCCTGCGACCAACCCCAAATTGCGGATGTCCCGGACGTGGGGCGCGTCGCGCAGGCTGTGCATGGCCTCTTGCCAGTAGGTGTCAAGGCCCTCGCGCCGCACGCGAGTGAGCAGTCCGTCGCGGGCGTACAGCTTTTGCGCAGCCACTGCGGCTGCCGCAGCGAGCGGATGTCCTGAGTAGGTGTAGCCATGGAAAAACTCGACAGCTCCAGGTTCTGCGCTGCTTGTGACCGCATCAAAGATGCTCTCGCGACTGAACACGGCTCCCATCGGCACGGCGGCATTGTTGATGGCCTTGGCCGTGGTCATGATGTCGGGAGTCACCTGAAAATACTGTGCCGCAAACGGCGTACCCAAGCGGCCATAGCCCGTGATGACTTCGTCGAAGATCAGCAAGATGCCATATTTGCTGCATAGCGCGCGCAGTTTTTCCAGGTAGCCTTTGGGTGGTACCAGCACCCCGGTGGAGCCAGCCATGGGCTCGACGATCACTGCGGCGATATTGCTCGGGTCGTGCAACTGCACCAGGCGCTCCAGTTCGTCGGCCAGATGTGCGCCCCACGCGGGCTGTCCGCGTGAAAAGGCTTGATGCTCAAGGGCGTGGGTATGCGGCAAATGGTCGACGTTTGGCAGAAGGTTGCCGCGGAAGACCTTGCGGTTGCCGAGCATGCCGCCTACCGAGATGCCGCCGAAGCCCACACCGTGGTAGCCGCGCTCGCGGCCAATGAACAGCGTGCGCGTGCCCTCGCCCCGCGCGCGGTGGTAGGCTAGCGCAATTTTCAGCGCGGTATCCACGGACTCAGAGCCGGAGTTGGTGAAAAATACCTTGGTGAGATCCTCCGGGGCGATTTCTGCCAGGAGCCTGGCGGCCTCAAATTGCACCGGGTGCCCCATCTGGAACGGGGGCGCGTAGTCCATCTCCTGCGCTTGCTGCATGATCGCCTGGGTGATTTCCTCACGTCCGTGCCCGGCATTGACGCACCACAGTCCCGCGACGCCGTCGAGGATCTGGCGGCCGTCGTGACTGCGGTAGTGCATGCCCTTGGCGCCGACGAGCAGGCGAGGTGCCGCCTTGAACTGCCGGTTAGCCGTGAAGGGCATCCAAAGCGCGTCGAGGTCGGGCATCGTCGCGACGGCGTGGTTTGCGCGCGTGAGTTCGGTCTGGTCCATCGTGCACTCCATCATGTTGGGTTCTAGATGCGCATTGTGCTGCCCTTGGCAGGCGTGTCCAAGTGCCACGAAATCATGGAGGCACGGAGCCATGCAAGGGTCACAATGCGCGATTAGGATCGTAGCCATGTCCATCTCCGTCGCGGCGGGCCAGTAATGCCTGGCCTCATCGTCCAATCGGCGTGGCGAGCGTTGCTCGACACCCTGCGTGCGCGCATGTTGCTCTTGTCGTTGCTGCCATTGGCGGCGGCCGCTCTTCTGGGCATCCTTGGGCATGCATTGTTCTGGAGTGCCTGGACGACAGCCACGAGCCTTTGGATTGGGTCCCAAGGCTGGCTTGTCGATGCGCTGCAGGCAATGGGTTGGTCGCAGCCACAGCGGGGCCTGGCCGCAATGCTCGTGGGTGCACTGGGCATTGCGGCGCTGTTGCTGCTGAGTCTGCTGCTCGTTTCGGCATTCGTGATGCCCGCGGCAGCGGCGTTCGTGGCGCGGTCCCGCTACGGGTTGTTGGAACGACGCTCAAGCACGCAACTGGTGCAGTCATTGCTCTGGTCGGTGGGGATTACGGTGGCTGGTACGGCGCTCCTGGCGGTCAGCCTGCCCCTATGGATCATTCCAGTGATCGGATTGGCCATTGCGCCCCTGATCTGGGGTTGGATGACTGCGCAGATGTTCGCGTTCGATGCCATGGCGTCGTTTGCCACCGTCGCGGAACGCCGGCAGATTTTGCGCACCCACCGGTGGCCCCTGCTGGCCATGGGTGTCGCATGTAGCTATTTGGGGTTGCTGCCAACCCTGCTGTTTGGCTTGGGGTGGTGGGCACTGGCGCTGTTGCCGGTCCTTATGCTTTTGGCGTTGTGGCTATACGCTCTGGTCGTGACCTTTGCCGCGTTATGGTTCGTGCATTACCTTTTGGCCGCGCTGTTGGCCGCGCGCGCATGCGTGCAATCGGCCTGAACGACGCCGTCGTTCCTCCTCAATCTTTCCACGTCCTTTGACCCATCATGGCGATTGGCCTTTACATCATCGGTGACGAGATTCTGTCCGGCAAGCGGCAGGACAAGCATTTCGCAAAGATCCAGGAGCTGCTGGGGGCTCGCGGCATGCATTTGCACTGGGCGCAGTATCTGAGCGACGACCCTTCGCTGTTACAACAGGCAATGCGCGCCAGCTTCGAGCGCGGCGACGTGGTGCTGAGTTGCGGCGGCATCGGAGCGACACCGGATGATCACACGCGCCAGAGCGCGGCGATCGCGCTCGGCTTGCCACTGGTCCTGCACCCCGAGGCAAAGCGACTGATCCAGCAGCGCATTGTCGCCAGCGGCCTTGGAGATCTGGACTCCGAGGCCAGCGCGCAGCGCCTTCAGATGGGCATGTTTCCCCAGGGCAGCGACATCATTCCCAACCCTTACAACCAGATTCCTGGGTTCTCGATCCAGAGCCATTTCTTTGTGCCAGGCTTTCCGGTGATGGCGTGGCCCATGCTCGAATGGGTGTTGGACACGCGCTTGGCCACGATGCACCAGACGGGCCGCTACCTGGAGCGCGCGTGCATCGTGAAAGGCGCCATGGAGTCAGACCTCACGCCACTGATGGAGCGGATCGAGCGTGAGCACAGCGGCGCAAAAGTATTCAGCCTGCCCAGCGTGGACCACCCGCAATGGGGACGGCACATCGAGCTCGGCGTCAAGGGCGAGCCCCAGATTGTCGAACCCGCTTTTGATGCACTCAAAAAGGGCCTTCAGGCTCTGAGAGCGGAGATTCGCACTGAAACGGTGCGTTCAATCTAAATAGCACCGAAGTGGTGCGTTCAAGCAATCCCGCTGGAACGACGAAAGTTTCATGTGCCTTCAGGCTGGTGCCGGTTCGCCCCCACGGGGCATGGCATGGTTTCTGCTAGATTTTCGCTAAGGGTCGCAACCCGCCCGCCCATTTCGCCCATTTCCCAACCCATTTCGATGACTGGAGAATTTGCATGACCAAACAAGTTGCTGATGTGATGAGCATGGTGAAGGAGCACGACGTCAAGTTTGTGGACTTCCGCTTCACCGATACCCGCGGCAAGGAACAGCACGTCACCGTGCCGGTTTCGCATTTCGACGAGGCTAAATTCTCCGAGGGCCATGCTTTTGACGGCTCATCGGTTGCGGGGTGGAAAGGCATCGAGGCGTCGGACATGCTGCTCATGCCCGACGCGAACACCGCCAACATCGATCCCTTCATGGAAGAGACCACGCTGCTGTTGAGCTGCGACGTGCTGGAACCCGGCGATGGCAAGCCGTATGACCGTGATCCGCGTTCGATTGCCAAGAAGGCCGAGGCCTACCTGAAAGCATCGGGCGTTGGCGATACGGCGTTCTTTGGACCCGAGCCCGAATTTTTCATCTTCGATCAGGTGCGCTGGAATGTCGACATGTCCGGTTGCTTCGTGAAGATTGACTCGGACGAGGCTTCGTGGTCCTCGGGTGAAAAGCTCGAAGGCGGCAACATGGGCCACCGGCCAGCCGTGAAGGGAGGCTACTTCCCGGTTCCCCCAATCGATAGTCTGCAAGACATTCGTTCGGAAATGTGCCTGCTGCTTGAACAGATGGGCGTTCCGGTCGAAGTGCATCACCACGAGGTGGCTGGCGCTGGACAGTGCGAGATCGGGACGCGATTCTCCACCTTGGTGCAGCGGGCCGACTGGACGCAGATTCTGAAGTACGTGGTGCAAAATGTGGCCCACAGCTACGGAAAGACGGCCACCTTCATGCCCAAACCCGTGGTGGGCGATAACGGCTCGGGCATGCATGTGCACCAGTCGGTGTGGAAGGACGGCAAGAATTTGTTTGCGGGCAACGGCTACGCCGGGCTGTCCGAGTTCGCGCTGTACTACATTGGGGGCATCATCAAGCACGCGCGCGCACTCAATGCCATCACCAACCCCGGGACCAACTCCTACAAGCGCCTGGTTCCGGGCTTCGAGGCGCCCGTGAAGTTGGCCTATTCCTCCCGCAATCGTTCCGCATCCATTCGCGTGCCGTACGTGCCAAGCGACAAGGCTCGACGTATCGAGGTGCGCTTCCCCGACCCCACGGCCAATCCTTACCTGGCCTTCTCGGCCATGCTGATGGCGGGTCTGGATGGTGTGGAGAACAAGATTCATCCGGGCGAGGCCGCGAGCAAGAATCTGTACGATCTGCCGCCGGAAGAGGATGCGAAGATCCCGACCGTGTGCTCGAGCCTTGAGCAGGCCTTGGAATACTTGCACAAGGATCGTGCCTTCCTGACCAAGGGTGGTGTGTTCAGCGAGGAGTTCATCGACGCCTATATTGAATTGAAGATGGAAGAAGTGACGCGTTTTCGCATGACCACGCATCCGCTCGAATTCGATATGTACTATTCGCTGTAATCCAGGACGGACGACGTGCGTTAATCGATACCACGTGGTCCGCGCTTGCCAAAGGGACGGTCCACCGTCCCTTTGTTGTTTTTGGGCATGGGCTCCGATCGGGACGCTGCCGCGCCTCGATCGGGAGTTTTACACTGTGCTGATCCGCCGCAAGGCGCCGCGCGGGGGTCTGCACCGAAACCCGGCTCAACCTTTCCTGACAGGTCATTCATGCTCTGCCTTCCAGTTTTCCGCCGCAGTCTGCGCTTGTGTCTGGTGTGGTCCGCTCTGGGTCTCGCGCCGCTTCTTGTGCATGCGCAAGAGACCGATCCCAGTCGGGTCTACCGCTGCCCGGACAACTCGTACACGAACATGCTCAGCGTGGTGAAGTCGAAGAACTGCAAGCCGGTGGACAATGCCAATGTCAGCGTGCTGTCCCCGGTCCAGCCGAAAAAGAAGCCCGCTGCCACACCGCGCGGCGATTCAAGCGCGGCACGCATCAGCCAATCGACCCAAAGCGCGCGCGATCAGGAGGCCCGTCGCATTCTGGAGGCGGAACTTCAAAGCCAGCAGCTCAAGCTTTCGGAATTGCAAAAGGCCTATAACAACGGGCACCCCGACTATCTTGGCAGCGAGCACAACGTGGGCGGTGGGATCAACCAACAAAAATACCTCGATCGCGTGGCGGCGATGAGAAATCAGATGACGCTTGTCGAGGCCAACATCCAGGCACTGCAGCGGGAGCTCCAGCGCTATGGGCAGTAGTGTGCACGACGGAGCCGCAAAAGCACCGAGGCAGGAGGAACCATCCATCGCGCTGGAGCTCGGCGCCCAGCCTGCGCTGGATTGGCTGGCCACAATGGCCGCGTTGGTCGACCCCCAGGGTCGCGTGCTCTACGCCAATCCGGCCATGGAAGCTGCACTGGGGTTGTCGCGCAGACACCTGCGCGGGCAGAGTCTTGTCCAGTGGCTCACGCGCCAGGGCCTGTGGCTCGAAGCGCTGCGCCAGGTCCAGGCCGACGAATTCAGCAGCAAGCGGTTTGACTGCGCAGTCGTCACGCGCAGCGCGGGCGACCCCATGCAAGTCCAGCTCATCTTGGCTCGAACTGATGTTCCGGGCGTGCTGCTCGTGGAACTCGTCGAACTGGGGCAGCAAACGCGGCAGGAGCGCGAGGAGCAGTGGCTGAATCAGGCCCAGGCGAACAAGGACCTGATTCGTAACCTCGCACACGAGATCAAGAACCCGCTGGGCGGCATTCGAGGCGCAGCGCAATTGCTGCAAAGCGAGCTCGACAGCCGCGAACTGCAAGAGTACACGCGCGTCATCATTCACGAGGCCGACCGCCTGCAAACCCTGGTGGACCGGTTGCTTGCACCCCATCGGCGGCCGCATGTCGTCGGCGATGTCAATATCCACGAAGTGCTTGAGCGGGTGCGCTCGGTGATCTTGGCCGAATTTGCCGAGGGCCTGGAGATCGCCCGCGACTACGACGCGAGCATTCCCGAATTTCGCGGCGACCGCGAGCAGCTCATCCAAGCCATTCTGAACGTGGCGCACAACGCGGCCCAAGCCTTGGCGGAGCGCTGCATCCAGGGCGATGCGCGCATCGAATTCAAAACCCGTATCGTGCGGCAGGTCACGCTGGCCAAGCAGCGTTATCGCCTGGCACTGCTCTTGCATATCTCTGACAACGGCCCGGGCGTGCCAGCGGAAATCAAGGACAGGATGTTCTTTCCACTGGTGTCGGGGCGGGAGGGCGGCAGCGGGCTGGGTCTCACGCTGGCGCAGACCTTCATTCAACAACATCAGGGAACCATCGAGTGCGACAGCCAGCCAGGCCAAACCGATTTCCGTATCCTCATCCCGCTGCTTTGAGGTTGGCCTTCAGGGCGTCTCACGCGCATTGGCGCCTGGCAGCGAGGCATCCAACATGAAGCCGATCTGGGTCGTCGACGACGATCAATCCATCCGTTTCGTACTGGAAAAGGCCCTTGAAAAGGCCGGACTTCCCGTACGTACATTTGCCAACACTCGTGATGTCCAAGAGGCGCTTGCGGATGACACGCCGCAGGTTCTCGTATCGGACATTCGCATGCCCGGCGGCAGCGGGATTGAGTTGCTTCAGGATCTCAAGCGCAGGCATCCGGAGTTGCCAGTCATCATCATGACGGCGTACTCGGATCTCGACAGCGCCGTCTCAGCGTTTCAAAGCGGTGCATTCGAATACCTGAGCAAGCCCTTCGATCTGGACAAGGCGGTAGACCTGATCCAGCGCGCAGTTGATGAGAGCCTGCGCGAGCAAGGCGCCGATGAGGCAAACCTTGAGCCTCCGGAACTGCTTGGCCAGGCGCCAGCCATGCAGGACGTGTTCCGTGCAATTGGACGGCTTTCCCCCTCCCAGGTCACCGTACTCATTACCGGCGAGTCGGGAACGGGCAAGGAGCTCGTGGCCCAGGCGCTGCACCGGCACAGCCCGCGTGCAAACGGCCCGTTTGTGGCGATCAATACGGCGGCCATTCCACGCGATCTTCTGGAAAGCGAGCTTTTTGGACACGAGCGCGGCGCTTTTACCGGCGCTCAGACCTCGCGGCGAGGCCGGTTTGAGCAAGCCGAGGGCGGAACGCTCTTTTTGGATGAGATCGGCGACATGCCCTATGAGTTGCAGACCCGCCTGTTGCGCGTGTTGTCTGACGGGCATTTCTACCGCGTGGGCGGGCACAGCCCAATCAAGGCGCATGTGCGCGTGATTGCTGCAACGCACCAGAATCTTGAGCAGCGGGTACGCGAGGGGCTGTTTCGCGAAGACCTGTATCACCGACTCAACGTCATCCGTCTGCGCCTGCCGCCGCTGCGCGAGCGTCGCGAGGACGTCGTTTTGCTGGTGCGGCATTTTTTGCAGAAAAGCGCCAGCGAGCTCGGGGTGGATGCCAAACGGTTGTCCGATGCCGCACTGGCCGTTCTTCAGCAGTACCCGTTCCCAGGCAACGTGCGCGAGTTGGAGAACCTATGCCACTGGCTTACGGTCATGGCACCAGGACTGACGATCGACGTGAAGGATCTGCCTCCGGAGTTGCGCCAATCGCCAGAGCATGCGGGGCATGTCCCGCAGCGACAGCCAATCGACGTTGTGGCTCCACGGGAAGCGGCGCCGCAACCGGGTGCAGCCGCGAGCGCAGTCTTGGAGCACCCGGAGTTGCAGCCGCTCGCAATCCCATTGCAGGGCGTTTCCCCTGAATACGATGGCGGCGCTGCAGCCAGACCATCGCAACGAGGCGAGCAGGAGGGCTGGGAGGCCGCTGTGGCCCGTGCCGCGCGCGACCTGCTGCAGTCGGGGCAGGCTGAAGTGATGGATCAACTCACACAGCGCTTCGAGCGTGCCGTCATCCAGGCTGCACTGAGCGTCACGCACGGGCGCCGCATCGAGGCGGCGGTCAAGCTTGGCATTGGCCGCAACACGATCACCCGCAAGATCCAGGATCTGGGGCTGGATGACTGAGCCAGTTGCGGCGATTCGCGCTGCCTTGCCCAACAACCGCTGCGTGCCGCCTCAGGGTAGAGGCCAGTCCAGGTCCACCACGACCGGGGCGTGGTCGCTCGGGCGCTCATTTTTGCGCATGGCCTTGTCGATGGTGCAGGACCGCAAGCGCTCCTTGAGCGGCGAGCTCACCAGGATGTGATCGATCCGCAGGCCTTGATTTCTGCGAAATGCGAGGTTGCGGTAGTCCCACCATGTCCAGCTTTTCGGAGCCTGCTCGAACACGCGAAACGCATCGACAAGCCCTAGGCCGAGCAGGGTTTGGAAATGTGCACGTTCCTCCGTGGTGCAGTGGATCTTGCCGCGCCAGGCTTCAGGGTCGTATACATCGCGGTCTTCGGGGGCCACATTGAAGTCGCCAAGGAGCACGAGCTTTGGATGGCTGGCGAGTTCGCTGCGCAGCCACGATTCGAGGGCATCGAGCCAGGCCATCTTGTAGGCGAATTTTTCGCTTCCAGGCTCTTGGCCATTGGGGAAGTAGGCGCCGACCACGCGTAGCCCCCCGACCGTACCCGCGATGACCCGGGCCTGGTCATCGCGCAGGTCCGGGATGTTACGCACGACATCCATGGGTTGTTCGCGCGACAGAAGGGCAACGCCGTTGTACGTTCGTTGACCGAAACACTGCGCGTGCCAGCCGGCCTCGCGTAACGCGTCATGGGGAAACTTGTCGTCTGTCAGCTTGGTCTCTTGCAGGACCATGACATCGGGTTGCTGGGCTCGAAGCCAAGCCAGCGCCTGGGGCAGGCGCACGGACAGGGAGTTGACATTCCAAGTGGCAATTTTCATCGTTTGGGTCGGAGTCGGGCGACAGGGCGCGACCCCTTAGGGTGGCAGGTGGAGAGGTCGGTTGCTGTTGATTATCGCGTCGACCCGGCCCGAGGCATGGCTGTTTCCCGCAACCCAGATGGCGGGAACTCGGCCTCACGGATGCCGAAGCATCATCGCGCGGCGGGTATGGGGTACACGCCTAAATCGTTGAGCCCGCAGGCCTTTGCGACGCGCTCCAGAGCGACGGAATTGCCGTTCGTCCATGCCTGCAGTGTGCCTTCGTGGGCTGGTGCTCCGTTCGTTGGCGGCAGTGTGCCAAGAATGCGCTCGGTTTGCGCGGCAACGGCGTGAGCAGGATCAACCAGATCGACCGGCCTGGCGGGCGCGTCGAGCGCATCATGCAGGGCTGGTGCGATCAGCGGGTAGTGGGTGCAGCCGAGCACGACCGTGGCGCAATCGGCTTCGCGCAGGGGCGCGCAAAAGCGTCGCACGAGGGTCACCGTCTCCACCGAGTCGGGGCCACGGGTTTCGATGGCTTCGGCCAACCCCGGGCAAGGCTGCACAAGCACTTCGGCCCGGTTGGCGTGGGCTTGCAGCAAGGCTTGGAAGCGCGGCGAGGACAGGGTTGCAGGGGTTGCCAAGACGCCCACTGGTCTGCCGTTTGCCATGGCCAGCGCAGGTTTGATGGCGGGCTCGATGCCGATGAAGGGCACCTGCGGCCAGACACGGCGCAACTCGGCGATCGCAAGCGCCGTGGCCGTGTTGCAAGCGACGACGATGGCCTGGGCTCCCTGCGATAGCAAAAATCGTGTGAGCGCGAGGCTGCGCTCCTGCACATAAGCGGCATCGCGCTCGCCATAGGGTGCATATGCCGAGTCGGCGGCGTACAGCAGCGTGGACCCCGGCAGTTGAAGGCGCAGCGCGGCGAGCACGGTCAGCCCGCCCACGCCCGAATCGAAGACGCCAATACGCGACGGCCCAGGCGCGGCTTCCCGCGTCGAGCTCATGCTCAAGCGACTATCACGGGAATCTTGCCGATGCGCGCACGCCACTCAGCAGGCCCTGTCTTGTGCACCGAAGTGCCCTCGGAGTCGACGGCGACCGTGACCGGCATGTCCTTGACCTCGAACTCATAGATTGCTTCCATGCCCAGATCGCCAAACGCGACGAGACGGCTCGACTTGATGGCCTTGGCAACCAGGTAGGCTGCACCGCCAATGGCCATGAGATAGGCGCTTTTGTGTTTCCTGATGGCCTCGATGCCGGTTGGGCCGCGCTCGGCCTTGCCGATCATGGCGATGAGCCCGGTCTGCGCCAGCATCATTTCGGTGAACTTGTCCATGCGCGTGGCGGTGGTCGGCCCTGCGGGACCCACCACCTCATCGCGCACCGGGTCCACGGGTCCGACGTAGTAAATGACCCGATTGGTGAAATCGACGGGGAGCTTCTCGCCGCGGGACAGCATGTCGGCGATGCGCTTGTGCGCGGCATCGCGCCCGGTCAACAGCTTGCCCGACAGCAGCAGGGTTTCGCCCGGCTTGAGGGCGGCTACATCCGCAGGGGTCAGGGTGTCGAGATCGACGCGGCGGCTCTTGTCGTAGTCCGGGGCCCAGCGCACATCGGGCCAAAGGCTGAGGCTTGGGGGTTCGAGGTACACCGGTCCTTGGCCGTCCATCACGAAATGTGCGTGGCGGGTGGCGGCGCAGTTCGGGATCAGCGCCACAGGAAGATTGGCGGCATGACAGGGCCAGTGCTTGATCTTGACGTCGAGCACGGTGGTGAGACCTCCCAACCCCTGGGCACCAATGCCCAACGCGTTGACTTTTTCGTAGAGCTCAATGCGCAGGGCTTCGTATTTGTCGCGCGCGCCGCGGGTGAGCAATTCACTCATGTCGATGTCGTCCATCAGCGCTTCCTTGGCCATGAGCATGGCCTTTTCAGCGGTGCCGCCGATGCCAATGCCGAGCATGCCCGGTGGACACCAGCCGGCGCCCATCGTCGGTACCGTGGCGAGGACCCAGTCCACCAGGCTGTCGGACGGGTTGAGCATTGCGAATTTGCTTTTGGCCTCCGAGCCGCCGCCCTTGGAAGCTACAGTGACCTCCACCATATTTCCCGGCACGAGTTCGACATGGAGGACGGCGGGGGTGTTGTCGCGAGTGTTCTTGCGCTCGAACAGCGGGTCGTCAAGGACGGATGCGCGCAGTTTATTGTCTGGATTGAGGTAGCCAAGGCGCACGCCTGCGTCCACCGCATCTTGCAGGCTTCCTGTCAGGCCTTCGAAGCGCACATCCATGCCGACCTTGAGGAACACATTGACAATCCCGGTGTCCTGGCAGATCGGCCGCTTGCCTTCGGCGCACATGCGACTATTGGTCAGTAACTGCGCAATGGCATCTTTCGCGGCAGCGCTTTGCTCGCGCTCATAGGCGAGCGACAGATGTTTGATGTAATCGGCGGGGTGGTAGTAGCTGATGAATTGAAGGGCGGCGGCGATGCTTTCGACCAGGTCGTCTTGGCGGATGACGGTGGTGGACATGGTGATGTTCTCCGAGAGGGCATTGTCAGTTCACGTATCCCCGAATCTTAGGACCGTATTGATTTCTTCGGCTCTTATTGTCTGTCCACGTTCCCTTTCTTCGCAGCTTGGTCGTCGAGGGTGGTACGGATCATGATTCGATTGGTGGAGGCGATGGCTGGTGCCGAAACCAGGAAAGCAAGGTCGATCGCGGTTTGGCCCGCTAACGCCTTGACCGCTGTAGGCGGCAGCATTGATGGTCGTCTGGGTGCGATTGGAGGCCTTGGCGCGGGTGAAAGCAACCGCCAGCGCCCCCTTGGGTGGAATGGGCTTGCGTGCAACAACAGCATGAACTCTCCCGCTACAACGCTATGCGTTTAGCGGCGGGAGAGTTCATCGGGAGCCGTGGGAGCCTCGAGGGTCCAGCGGGTGGGTGGCCAGGGTCAAAAAGTCGTGAGCGATTGTAAGAAGTTCGATTTTTCGGGAGATCAAGTCTTCCATGCGTTGCAGCGTCAGGGGCGTGTAAGAGCACGCGATACACAATCATGAACAAACACAATACATTAGGGGTGGGTGTGCCGCAGAAATCAGCGGCCATGGCCCCGACAAGTTGACGCAGTGTGGCAAACCTGGAGACAACCATGACCGAACAACAAGCCCCCGAGCATCACGTCCTGAAGACCTATTACCCCTCGCCAGAGGCCGTCCAGCGCGCACGCATTTCAGGCATGGACGCTTATCGCAAATTGGTGGCGGAGGCTGAAAGCGATTTTGAGGGATTCTGGGCGCGCTTGGGGCGTGAGCACCTGCACTGGCACAAGCCGTTCACCCAGACGCTGGATTCAAGCTCAGCGCCATTCTTCAAATGGTTTGCCGATGGCCGGATCAATGTGTCCTATAACTGCCTGGACCGGCATGTGCTGGCGGGCAAAGGCGCGAAGACCGCCATTGTGTTTGAGGCCGACGACGGCACCGTCACGCGTGTGAGCTACGCCGAGCTGCTGGAGCGCACGGCGAAGTTTGCGAACGCGCTCAAGAGCCTGGGTGTGAAGAAGGGTGATCGCGTGATCATCTATATGCCCATGTCCGTGGAGGGGGTGGTTGCGATGCAGGCTTGTGCCCGCATCGGTGCCACGCACTCTGTCGTGTTCGGCGGGTTTTCGGCCCAATCGCTTCGCGACCGCATTGAGGATGCAGGCGCCGTGCTGGTGGTCACAGCCGATGAGCAGCGACGCGGCGGCAAGTCGTTGCCCCTGAAGGCCATTGTTGATGAGGCGTTGGCTCTCGGCGGCTGCGACACGGTACGCAACGTGGTGGTGTATCGGCGTACGGGCGGCGACGTTGCATTCAATGCGAAAGGTGATCTGTGGATGCATGAACTGGTGCAAGGACAGAGTGCGGATTGCACGCCCGAGTGGGTGGAGGCCGAGCACCCTTTGTTCCTGCTGTACACATCAGGGTCCACGGGCAAACCCAAGGGCGTTCAGCACTCGACCGCAGGCTACTTGCTGTGGGCACAGCTCACGATGCTATGGACCTTCGACATTCGCGACGACGACCTATTTTGGTGCACCGCAGACATTGG
>JAKBCY010000250.1 GCA_021807445.1 Pseudomonadota bacterium | reverse complement strand
GGGGTGGCCAGCGGGGTTGAAACGCAGTGCGGACGCCCAGAACGGCGGCGGCAGGATGTTCTTGAGGTGCCGGCTGGTCACCACCGTGTCGCCCTCGACCTTGGTGACGGGCACCGATTCCTCGATCTCTTGCTGACCGATGCTGCTCGCGTGCACATAGGCTTCATGCGTCAAATCCATCAGATTGTCGATCATCAGCCGGTAGTCGCAGGCGATGCGATAGAGCCCTCCGCCGTAAGCCCAATCCGCGTTGTCCGCCCATGGCAGATGATGGATCTTTGCCGGGTCCGCCTGCTTCTCGTCCCCGGGCCAGACCCAGATGAAACCGTGACGCTCGACCACCGGAAAGCTTCTGATTCTGGGAAAGCCCTGAACGCGCTGGCATGGCATGCTGATCGGTTTCCCATCACCCCCCATGGTCAGGCCGTGGTAACCGCAGACCAATTGACCGTCGCGGACAAAGCCCAGCGAAAGCGGCGCGCCACGGTGTGGGCAGAAGTCCTCAACGGCAGCGACGCGGCCTTCAGCGTCACGGAAAAAAACGATCGACTCGCCACAGATCGTTCTGCCGAGCGGCTTGGTAACCAACTCCTCCGGGGTGCACGCGACATACCAGGCGTTCTTCGCAAACATGGTCATCCTCCATCGAGATCGCTCCACGCCAACAGCTCGGAGCAGGTTTTTATTGGATCCAAATTTGACCATATCGACCATCAGGAGTCAAAATAACTACATCATTGGATCCAATATTGGGGTGATGCATGGGCCAGGACAGTATTCGCGTCCTCACCAGCCTGAGGAAGTCGATTCTCGAGGGACGCTACCCGCCGGGTGTTCGCATTGCCGAAATCCCGGTGGCTGGCGACCTTGGCGTTTCACGCACGCCGGTGCGCCTGGCATTTCGCACGCTCGAACAGGAAGGCCTGCTGCAACGGGCCGGTGCGCGTGGCTTCGTCGTGCGGCGTTTCTCAGACGCCGACATCCTCTGCGGCTTGGAAGTACGTGGTGTGCTGGAAGGACTCGCGGCGCGGCGCCTGGCCGAACGCGGCTTGTCCGACGCCGTTCGCATGCGGCTCGACGCTTGCGTCGAGCATGGCGCCGAACTGCTGCGCCCAGGCGTGCTGACCGAGGCTGCCGTGGCTGGATGGAGCACGCTCAACGCGGCGTTCCACAACGCCATCATCAACGCAACCGACAGCCACGCCATCGCTGATGCCATTGCGCGGAACAATCATCTTCCATTCGCGTCATCGGACTCGATCGTCATCGACACCCAGGCCTTGCCCCGGGAATACGAAAAATTGCGCTTCGCCCAGTTGCAGCACCAACTCATCGTCGATGCGCTGGTGAATGGCGAGGGAACGCGTGCCGAAATGCTCATGCGCGAGCATGCCTACGTCGGCCTGCGTTACGGCAAGTTGTTCGGCCTGGACGACGGCAACAGGGCTGGCATGGCGGCGATGCGCAAGCCGAATCCAGTCGGCCTTGATGCCATGCCCGCAGCAACAGCAGCGGGCCGCAAGAAGGCTGTGGCCACGCGCAAGAACGGCAAGCGTTCGACCTGAGCCCCGATGCGAAAAAATGAGCATGCACAACCTTGCATTGAACGTCCGCGTTGCGGCCAAACACGCCGAAGCGAGCGACATCTGCACCTTTGAACTCGTCGCGACCCATGGCAAGGCGCTCCCCGCATTCACTGCAGGCGCGCATATCGACGTGCAAGTCAGGGATGGCCTGGTCCGGCAGTACTCGCTGGCCAACAACCCATCCGAAGCGAATCGCTACGTCATCGGTGTCTTGCGCGAGCCGGCTTCGCGTGGCGGCTCGATCGCGATGCACGACACGATCACTGTCGGGGATGTACTGCGCATCAGTTCGCCCAAGAACCACTTCACGCTGCAACCCGATGCGCGCCGCAGCCTGCTCTTCGCGGGTGGTATTGGCGTCACCCCGATCCTGTCCATGGCCGAACACTTGCACGATGTCGGCGCGGATTTTTCGATGCATTACTGCAGCCGCTCGCCGTCGCGCACTGCATTCCTGGCGCGCATCAAGTCCTCCCCTTTGGCGTCACGCGTGCAGGTTCACCACGACGATGGCCCCAACGCGCAGAAGCTTGACCTTGCCGCCGCCCTGGGGCAGGTGACCGCGGGAACACACATCTACGTCTGTGGCCCCGGGGGATTCATGGACTTCGTACTCGGCGGCGCTCGCGCCGCGGGCTGGGCGCAGATGCAATTGCACTCTGAATTTTTCTCCGGCCATGCACAAGATGTCTCGGGAGACACCCCGTTTTTCGTGAAGCTCGCCAGCTCGGGTCGCGTCATCACGATCCCCTCCGACAGGAGCATCGCGCGTGCGTTGGCCGAGGCTGGAGTCGATATTCCAACCTCATGTGAGCAGGGCGTCTGCGGAACATGCCTGACGCGCGTCGTCGAGGGAAGTCCGGACCACCGCGACGCCTATCTCACCCCGGAGGAACGCGACCGCAACGATCAGCTTCTTCCCTGCTGTTCGCGCTCCCAATCCCCCCTGCTGGTGCTTGACCTCTGACGGCGGATCACGACGCCAGAGGTGCAGGCGGCGCGACAGCGCACACCACGCTTTGCCACGATGCGGCGCGCACTCGAAGCGACGCTCACAGGGCGTTGTCGACGCGCCTGGCGCGCCGCGCCGGCGGACGTTTCCAGGGTTTGCACTCATATCAAGTCGTGATATCTGCTAGCGCTTCTGCCCCGCTACGACAAACAAAGTGCCATCAACATAATGTCGTCACAGGCTGGAGCGACATCCGGCGCGGAACTCTCAACACAAGCCGTGCCATCGCCAGGCCTCAGTGCGCAAAAGAGATTGACGATCAACGTCAAGACCGATCGGACTCGCCAGATCGGCCCGAGCACCTTCCAACGACAGGAGACAAGATGGCAACGAAAACTCAGCTTGCAGGGTTTTGCATCGCAGCGACATGCGCCCTGGGCATGTCAACAGCCCAAGCCGGCAACCTGGAGCCCGCAGGCATCAACCTCGGCGGGACGAGTTTCTTTGATGGTTTCGGTGCCACACAGCCGGGCTGGACGTATCTGGGCTACTACCAGTATTCGCAGCTCAATCACATCGAGGACAACAGCGGCAACGACTCGCCGGCTTTCAAGAATCCGAAGATCAATGTTGACCTGATCCTCAATCAACTGGCCTACACCACCAGCCAGACGTTTTTCAATGGCAGTGCGCACCTCGGTTTCACCGGGTTGCTGCCGCTGCTGCACTTCAACACCAGCTTCGATGCCAACTCGCCCGTCAAGCTCAGTTCTGCCGACGGCTTCGGTGACCTCACGCTGGGTGCCTATCTGCAGTTCAACCCCGTCATCAGCGGTGGTCGCCCGGTGTACTCGCAACGTGTGGAGTTTGACGTTATCGCGCCCATCGGCCGCTACAGCACGTCGACCGACATCAACCCGGGCGCCAACTTCTGGTCGCTCAATCCCTATTGGGCCGGCACCTGGCTGCCCACGCCCAAAACCGAGGTGAGCTTGCGCGTGAATTACCTCTACAACTTGTCCAACAACAGCCCCAACGCGCTGCCTCCCACCGTCTCCAGCACCAAGGCCGGACAAGCCGCGTGGGTGAACTTCACGGCCTCGTATGCCGTGCGTCCCGACCTGAACGTTGGCCTGAATGGTTATTACCTCAAGCAATTCACCAACGATGTTTACAACTACACCAATGGCAGTTCCGACAACG
>JAKBCY010000249.1 GCA_021807445.1 Pseudomonadota bacterium | reverse complement strand
ATTACAGCGTACTCAACGACAGCTACCAGCAACTCGTCAAGAGGCGGGAGACGGCCATGTTGTCCCGCAACCAGGACAACAGCCAGCGCAAGGATTACTTTCGCATGGTTGATCCGCCTCGGTTGGCGCCAGCCGCCTTGTTCCCGCGCCGCAATATGCTGATCGCGGTGGTGCTGTTGATGGCACTGGGGGCGGGTGCGGCGGCTTCCGCGGGCCTGGCGCTTCTCTTTCCGGCCTTTCACACGGCTCGCCAACTGCGAGAGGTCGCCGAGCTGCCCTTTCTTGGCTCGATCACCCTGGTTCGGTCCCCCGAGCTGATGACGCGCGAGCGACGCGACCTGCGCTGGTTCGTTGCAGGAGCAGGCTTCCTGGTGATCCTGCTGGTGACGTGGGGCTTGGGCAATACGCTGCATTTGTTTCACATCTGATGGACGGAGACCGCGCGCATGGGCACCATCGAACAAGCCAGCAAGCGCCTCGAGCAACTCAGCCGCGCAGGCGTGGAAGTGCCCTGGACCGATGCCGCGGCCCAGCCGGCGGCGCTAGCCGGATCCTTGCAGGAAGTGGCAGCTCGCCCGGCTCCGCTGGACGAACCACGGCAGCGTGCGGACATCGACCTGGTCGCCTTGGCGAAGGCAGGCTACCTGGTCCCGGGCGCGAGCCGATCGCGGCTGATGGATGAATTTCGCGGTCT
This sequence comes from Pseudomonadota bacterium, assembly GCA_021807445.1. Lineage (GTDB taxonomy): Bacteria > Pseudomonadota > Gammaproteobacteria > Burkholderiales > Burkholderiaceae_C > Thiomonas_A. The sequence goes on along the minus strand of JAKBCY010000249.1, from coordinate 3,082 downwards.
CAAGCGGCCACTGCTAGGCAACGCCGTCGGCGGACGCTCGCGCGAGGCCGTATCGCGCGGCAACCTGATCATGATCACAAGCAGCCTGCCGGGCGAGGGAAAGACCTTTGTTTCGCTAAACCTTGCGCTGAGCTTGGCCATGCAGCCGGACTATCGCGTGTTGCTGATTGATGCCGACTCCACGCGCCGGGTGCTTACGCAGCGCCTGGGGATCGGCGACGGGCAGCGCGGGCTGATCGATCTGTTGGACGACGAGCACGTAGACCTTGCCGATGTCGAGTTGGCGACCAACGTCGAGCGCCTGTCGGTGCTTCCGGCCGGAGCCGCCGGTGAACTCGCCACCGAGTTGTTCAGCGGTCGGGAAATGAGCTCGCTGCTCGACCGCCTGGCTGCGTCCCCGGTGCAGCGGATCGTGATCTTCGATGCGCCGCCGCTGTTGCACTCCGTCGAGGCGAGAGTGCTGGCGCCGCAAATGGGCCAGGTCGTGCTGACGGTGCAGGCCGGGCGTACGCCACGCGGCTCGGTGCAGCAGGCGCTGGGGCTGCTGGAAGAGTGCCCGCTGGTGATGACGGTGCTCAATCAGGCACGTACGCCTTCGCAGTCCTCTCCCTATGGCTACTACGCATATTGAATGCCCTTGGCTGTACGCGCTATCCCAAACGCGGTTTCCAGCGAGCGAGGAGCCTGTTGCGAATTACCGCCGCTAACCTGGTTGGGAATAGTAGATCGATGGCGATTTCCGCTTGCACGGTGCGCGGCAGACGTTGCTCGTTTTTGGCCAAGCATTGCAATGCACTGAGAATACCGCCCTTCGCTTTTGCAAGCCGAGTCTCGATTTCTGTCAAAGTCTGACGCTGCACAATTCGGCGCGACTCCGGCACCTCGATGCCCCGCAAAGTACAGCGGCGGTTGAAGCTGTCGGTCAGCGCGAGAGCCTCGCGAAACGAGCGCCTCAATACAGATTCATCTTGGTCCGCTTTACTTGATCCGATTCCGGATACATTGTTTTCATGGACAAAATACGCTCCCAGGGATTCGTTGATACCGCACAGTCTTCCAAGAAGCATGCCATGTCGAAAGAAGTAGGCATCATGCATGCCCCACATGCCCTCTGGAAAGGGCATTATGCTATCCAGTGTGCTTCGGCGCCAGACGCTGCCAGAAGTTACCACTCGAAAGGCCATGCCCGCCATATAGGCCGCCACTATATCCTGTGGTTCTCGGCCGATGGTGACACCTTTGTCGCCCCACCAAGTACCTCTGATCGCACCGCCCAACCCAGCGTGAACTAAATCCAGATTGTGCACGACACCGACCACATCCTCGGATTGAGCGAACAGTGGAATGCAGGTTTCGATTTTGTGCGGATACCAAAAATCGTCGGAGTCGAGCGTCGCGATGAATTCCCCGCGCGCCTCGGAAACACCTAGCTGAGTGGCTGAGCACGGCCCTCCGTTGGCTTTACGGATGTAGCGAATGCGAGGGTGGGCATATTCCTGCGCAAAAAGCTCTTGTGTGCCGTCGGTCGAGCCGTCGTCGACGACTAGGATCTCGATGCAATCGGGCCGATAGGTCTGTTCCAGTGCACTATCAATGGCCTTGCGCAGCATTTGCCTACGGTTGTAGGTAGTGATAAGAACAGAAACTTTTGGCGATCTCATGAACACGTCCAATTTGGGTGCCCTTTTTGGCCCGCAGGCATTTTGTTCAAAGCTAAAATTCTTTCGAGATCCGTTTCCACACCGAGTCCCAGTTAAAGGTTTCGCGATAGCGCCGATAGCCTGCCCGTCCCATCGCGCGGGCCATGTCCGGGGCGCGAAGCAGTTCCTTCAAGCAGTTCGCTGTCGCCACCACATCATTGCAGGGCGCAATCAGGCCCGCATCGCCGACGAGTTCGGGAATTGCGCCATAGTCCGAGGTCACGCACGGAGTGGCCGCCGCCATCGCGTCGAGTACGCTCATCGGGTTTCGGTCGACCAGCGAGGGCAGCGTGAATACATGGGCCTGGCGCATCAGGTCGATGAGGCGCCGACGATCGCTGATGAAACCATGACTGACAATGCCGCCTCCTGAAGCGAGGCTGTCCTGGCCGACGATGTGCAAGGTGGCATCCGGCAGTTCCCGGCGCAACAGCCGGAAGGCTTCCAGCAGCACCCGCCCCCCCTTGCGCTCGAAATCACCCTTACCGATGTACAGAATGGTCCTGCCGTCGAAGACCTTGTCGTAAGGCTCGCCGAAGTCGTCGCCGCCGCCGAAGCCACTGGTGACAACTTTCTCCGGATCTAGGCCATAACCCTCGACCATCGCGCGGCGCACGAATTCACTGCCGACGAAAATGCGCCTGGCATGCTGGTACAGAGCCCCCTCCATGCGCAACCATGCAGCGCGGTCCGCGCTGCTCGTGAAGTGCGACGCCGTGTCGTAGGGGTTTTGGGAGGACAACCAGCGGCAGGAGTCCGCGAACAGGTACAAGGGCTTGTCCAGCCGGCGTGCAGGTGCGTGCATCGCGCCAAAGAACATGATCGCGTCGTAAGGGCTGCGAACCGCGCTTAGCGCACGCTCCGAAGCCAGCGTGCGCATTCGAAACGCTCCGGGGGTCTTTTCGAGGCGCCGACGCCATTCACGGTACCAGCTCGCCTTGGGCCAGCGCACACTGGCCAGCATGTGCCAAGCCTCTACCCAGCGCGGAATCACGGCGACAGGGCGCGCGACAACCTCGAACTGCTTGTTGATGCGCTCGAAGATCGGGGGGAACATGCCGTACCCGCCTCCAAATACCACTACGCGCGCTCGCTCTTTGGGCCCTTGTGCCGCCATGGCGAGCGAGCTCGAGTCCTGCGACTCCGGCATGAATACTCCTGTAGTCAAAGCGCGACAAATCCAGGTCCGGCCCGGCGCCAGTCGGGCAGCACCCGTGCGAGGGCATCGACTGTGTAGGGGTTGTTGTCGTGCAGCAAGATCACGTCGCCAGCGCGTGGAGGGCGGTGCCGCATGCGATCGAGAAGGGGCTGAAGGCCGTCGCGCCGGTAGTCGCTGTAGGTGAGGCTCCAGTGCGCGAGCCGGTAGCCGTGGGTGCGCACGC
>JAKBCY010000248.1 GCA_021807445.1 Pseudomonadota bacterium | reverse complement strand
GATATCACTCACGACAGAAGTGCTCATCGCCATGGTGGGCATCGTCGGCGTCGCCGTGTACGCTTGGTTCGCGCGCAGCGCTCACCGCCCCATGCCCGAGATCAGGACCAAGGAATAAGCCCCGCTTAGCCTTGGTCTTGCGAAGGCGTTCGCCGGCCTGTGAATCCAGCAACAACGCCCAAATCCTGTGTCTTGAAACCCGACGCCACCCGTTGCCTTGTGGTGACGCCAGGTTTGCTTGACCCATCTCAGCGCAGCACAAACCTACGCTTGCCTGAAACCTGGCACACCATGTGAATCTTGTGGTGTGTCACCAACTGCTGCACCACATGCCCTGGAATCGGCGCGCCGTCACGGCCTAGGGCGAGGCGGTACGTGAACGGTGCGGCGGTCACTTCGTCAATGACCGCGCCCGCTTTGAGAAGCTGCAGTGCTGCAGCGTACAGATCGGGATGCATGAAATTTCCTTTCGTCGAGTTTGTGAGGACGTGCCTGGGCCTGGCAGCAGCCCGGCACGTCATGACGAAAGGAAAGCGCGATCAATGCATGTGGCTATCCTACAGCGGCCTAGTTCCGCCCGCGCCCGAACAGGCGCAGGACGGCATGCCAATCCTGCAAGGCCGTGGCCCAGATCTCACGCCGGATCGTTTGGCGTGCATCGCGACCCACCATCGTCAGGATCACAGCCATCACCAACAGGAAAGTGACGATCAACGTCCAATACATAGATCACTCCGATTGCCGGAAAGAGGAAAGATGGAAAAGAGGCCAATGAAGCAGCGAGACGCAGCCTGAAACCATGGCTCAAGCCACTTCACCAGCGGGTTGCGTGGGCGCAACCCGAAACGGTTGCCGTCCCAGATGACGGTGATAATGCCCCCAGCCCGCTGCATCAGGCAAGCAGCGCTGCATCAGGTCATCTGTCCCCGAGAGCCGATCGGCCAAGGACAGGATCTCCGCCTCCGGCGTCTGCGGCTCACGCAACCCCATCCATCTGGGGGCATGGGCCACGGCACTCAAGTTATGCAGCAACACCTGCGCATGGCCATCGGGCAGACGGATCGGCCAGCGGGCCATGGCCGCTGCAATCCATTCGATGGCCGTGACGCGGTGCCCAAGCAAGCGCCCACGATCGGACAGCCCCCAGCTCCCATCAGGCTTGAGCCGGTATTCCACCGCCTTGCCACAATCATGCAGCAAAGCCGACAGCACCGCGAGGTCGCGGTGCACATGCAGGCGCTCAGCACACAGTGCGCGTACCTGCTCGGCGACTTCCACCGTGTGGCGCAGATTGCCGCTTGTGCCATTGTGGTGGCCATGCATGGAGGACGGCCCGGTACAGAAACCCCGGAACCGGTCCCCCGCCCAGAACACGGCATGGAACAAGCGTTGGTAGGACACAGGCAACTCGGCCAGCAGAGCCTGTGCACGCTGCACCAGGCTGCGTTCGCGCACCCATCCAGGCGGGACGCTGTCAAACAGGGACAGCGCAGCGACAGGTCGGTCCAGGATGGCCAGCCGTGCAATGCGCAGGCAACCATCGAGGCTGCTGCCATGCCCCGTCCAACGGGGACCCACGAGCAGGCCGGCCTGCAGGCGTGCATCCACCTTGCCCGCCGTCCAACGCACCTTGAGTTGGGCGCGCTCATGGAACAGATGCGCGGTGAGCGTGATCTCCCCATGATCGTCCTGACGGGTCTGCAGGCTGGTGAGGCGGAAGATCTGCGGCATCATCGACAGGCCCAGGGGGTAGGGCAGTGTGGAATCAGACATGATGGGCCTCCTGGGCATCGGGGCTTGCCTGTACGGGGGTCGCCCCAAGCGTCGAAGCCAGCAGCCGCTCGAAGGCCGAGCCATCGCGCCGGGTGAGGTTGGGCACATAGCGGCTGTAGACCTTGAACAGCATCTCGGTCGAGGTATGTCCCATCTGCCGGGCGATCCACTCTGGGTTCTCGCCAGCCGCCAGCCACAGCGTGGCTGCCGTATGTCGTGATTGGTAAGGTCGCCTGGGATCCAGGCCGAGATAGCGCAGGAGTGGATACCAGACCCGCTTGGTCACGTTGTTGTGGTCCAGCGGCTGGCCTTCTCGGTTGCAGAAGACCCAGAGTTTGAGCGGCCCCGTGCGCTGAAACTGCCGCTGCAAGGCGTCGAACACGATCTGGCTCATTTGCACGTCGCGGTTGGACTCGATCGTTTTGGTGGCTTCGTCGGGTTCACCGGCCACGATCGTCTCGCGCACCAGGATCAACCGGCGGGCAAAGTCCACGTACTTCCACTTCAGTCCGTCGATCTCGCCCGTGCGCAGCCCGGTGAAGAAGCGCACCGTGTAGTAGTTGCGGAAGTCCTCGCGCACGCTTTGGATGAGCGAGCGCACTTCCTCCAGGGTGAAGGGGCGCACATCGCTCTTGGCGATCTTCAGAGGTTTGATGTTGTAGTAGGGCGACGTAAACTTGTGGCGGTCGGAGGCTTCGTTCAGGATGGCGTGCATCACATTCATGATGGCGTTGATCCGGCGTGGTGAGAGGGTTTGCTTGGTTCGGCCGGGTACTTTGGCGAGTGTCGACCGAAAGGCAAGAAGTTCTTCGCGCGAGAGGCTTCCGACCTCCCGCTCCTGAAAAGGCGGAGCAAGGTGCACGGCGACGATGTCGGCCACCGTGCGCTGATAGGAGCGGCGCCACTGCACGGCGTTCTCCTGCATCCATTGCTGTGCGAAGTCGGCGAACGTGGGGGTGGGTGCGCGTTGTCCCGCGACCGGATCCACCGAGGCCAAAGCTCGGGCCAATCCTGCTGCCGGCGAACCCGGAGGCTTGGGCGTTGCCGTCACCGCCCGGCTGTTGGGGAAATAGGCCGCGTATTCGAAGCGGCCGAGTTGGATGTCGCGTTCGATGCGTTGGAGTAGGCGCTCGAGCTTCTTGCGGTTATTGGCGGTGTCGTCGAGAACGGTGTATTCCCTGCACCGACCTCCGTGATAGCGGAAGTCGAGAAAAAGCTTCCCGGTCGCCTGTAGCCTTCGGATGCTACCCATGGCACACACCGCCATTTGCCATCGGGATTTCGAGGGTCGAATTCGATCGCATGTCGCTTTCGATTCGCTCCCAGATGTAAAGGATCTTGCGCCCGCCAAATGGACGGATGTAATGGGTCCCCTCCAGAAGTACAGCATCTTTCAGGCGCTCGCGAATCGTTCGGGCGTCATACTTGATACGCCCTGAGAGTTCGTCCGTTGTTAAATAGGTCAAGCTCATGGTGATCCTCCTGTCTTTGCATCGCGACGTGCGAATGACTACAGTGTAGACAAGTAGCGTGACATGTCAATGTCTTTTGTGTAGACGCTGTTATGCTTTCGCCACACTTGTGAGAAGAGATCAAATGGACAGACTGCAGATCAATGTGCGATTGCTTCCCGACCTGATGGAGCTGTTGGACAAGAAACGTATTGATCTGCTGCCGGAGACGGGAAAAATCCCATCGCGCTCGGATGTCGTGCGGCTCGCCTTAGAGGCCTACCTAGAAGCATCAGCTCGTGCGGCTGATGGGCCAAAGCCTTCGGCGAAGCGAAGGTCATCTTGATCGGTTGATCGAACAAGCAGTGGGCTAGAGTTGGGCCAAGTTTGGGCCAACGATGGGCCATGGCCCAAAAAGCAGCAGGCAACAAAAAAGCCAAGCAACGCTAAGTGCTTGGCTTTATTCAAAAAATCTTGGTTGCGGGGGCAAGATTTGAACTTGCGACCTTCGGGTTATGAGCCCGACGAGCTACCAGGCTGCTCCACCCCGCGTCAG
>JAKBCY010000247.1 GCA_021807445.1 Pseudomonadota bacterium | reverse complement strand
TCATTGAGGTGCAATCGCGAAGAACGCTTCAGCATGGGTAGCTCCCGGTGCGGTACAGGAGTCCATGGTGAATGATCAACGCGACAGGTTTTGACGCATTCGATCGGCCACGAAGAAGCGATTGTGGGTCCGCCACGTGAGCGGATTGGACAGGGCAGGGCCTCGGGAACCGTCCATGGCCCCCGGCGCCATCGCTAGCGCAGTCGCTGGGTGATTGTGCGACATCGCAGCGCACAACCTGAAGAAATCAGGGTTGCTCGGGAACCGGAAGGGGTGGGTGTTGGCGCCGATGCAAAAGTGACCCACATACCGGTTTGCGGCTGAGCCATGGCAAACGAGCTGCGTGCGGCATAAGGTCTGGATCTCGGTGCGTTCCAGGTGGGTCACCACAAACTTGGCGCATGGCTCAAATTGGCGTCGGCGCCAACACGCAGTGGATCAAGCGCAACGCGCACACTAGCGTGGCCGATCTCGAGCAGTCCATTCGCGACTATATCGATCGCCACAATGCCGATCCCAAGCCCTTCGTCTGGCACAAGAGCGCCGACACCATCCTGGCTTCCATCGCTCGCGCTGCATCTAACATATCTTGCGTTTAATTGTGAGACACCACACTAGGCGATTCATGCCGATCTTCGACTGACCCTGCATCACTGCAGGAAACCACACGCATGCCGACGCTGATCCTCGAGCACGACGGGTCAATCCGAGAATCGGCGTGATGCAGCCAAAGCGTAGAGCCGGTCAGTATTGCGGCGCCGTCTGCAATAACATCTTCTGCAGCGTTCCCACTGCGTCTCTCAGCTCTTGGTAGCGCTCGCGTTTGGCCTCGCCATGCGCCGCAATCAGGCGGGTACCTGCGCCCGCAAGCAAGCCGATCCACCACGTCTGGGTGGCGATCATTGCCGTATTCGCGACGCCGACACCAACTCCCACCTTGGCGCCGCGCGATCCGAATTGATACCCGGCTAGCTCCCAGGTCAGACGTCTGTCCATCAGGACGGATAGCGCGATGAACGCGACGCTGATGCTGGAGGGCACGAAGCTGATGCCGTGAAAATGATCCGATGCCGTTGCCACCGCATTCGCCATGTCGCCATTGAGGGTCGCGAGCGCAACCCCGCCGCTGTGCACATGCTGCGCAACCCCCATCGCTGCCATCTTCGAGTACGTCTCGCTGGTGGTCGTGATGTCAATGCTCGGGTAACGTTCGAGCGCCTGCCGTATGTATTCCACCGACTCGGTGGCCTTGGCTTGAATCAGGTCTGCAAGGTGACCGTGCGCATCCAGCACCTGCAGATCCCAGCCGGGTTGGGTCGCACCTTGCGCCAGCACGGCGTGCCAACCATCCGGCAGCTGACCCGGGGTGTTGAGGTGATCCAGCAGTGACAACTCGAACAGTTTGCCCTTGACGCCGTTCACGAGTCCCAGCAACTGGTCGGGGCTGGCATGCTGGACCGCTGTGGAAAAGGTCTCCGTCTGCGCAAGATCCGGATACTGCAGATCGAAAGCCTTCTCGACGAGCGGTGACACGTGATCGGGAAATCGTGCGATATCGGCCAAAGTGACGCCGCCCACGACCAGCGCATCGAGAAGGTCCGCCTTGCGATGCGCCTTTTGCGCGACCCCGATCTCCGCAAGACGCGCGTCGGCGCGATCGCACAGGATGCGTCCGTATTGTTCCAGTTCCGCACGCAGTGCAGCGATGTCGTGTTCGGTAATCGCAACGCTGTCCAGCGCACCAGAGGTGATCGCTGCCGCCCCCGAAACGGCGCCACTGGCGACCTGTCCCACGACCGATGCTGCCCGCCCGGTCAGTTCGCCAACCTTGCCAACGCCAACGCCCGCCCACCCTACGGCGCCAGTGGCGTACCTAGCCGCGGTGGCAATACCACGACTCCAGCGGCCGCTGGCATGATCGGCATTGCGTGCAGCTGCGGTGGCCGCTGCAAAACCAATTCGGGCGACCGTTGCGCCACCTAGTTCAACTGCCTTGCCGGCGACCCACACCGTCCCGCGCGCGGCAGCCTCGACTTTGGACTCGTGTCGCTTCACGAACGTGGCGCCAGTGTGCGTCACGTCGGCGGCACCCTTCAGGGTGACCTTTCCAACCTGCAGCACGCGTTTCGTTGCCTTCCACACGCCCATAGCGTTTCCCCAGATGCCGTGATCGCGCGCCCAACATCCGCGCGCGCGAATTCCGTAATAACTGACGCAGTCACAAGTGGAACCCGAAGTCATGCAAGGCTTTGGGCCAAGATAACCCGCCAGCCCTCTTTGCGCCACGCTTTTACGTTCTCGGTCGGCGCCAACAGAGAGGCACAGTGCGAGCCACTGGGGACACTCGGACGCAGGAGATTGATGCGCGGGCTTCCCGATCCGAAAGCGACGTGTTAGCCAAGATCGGGGGCATGTCGCCCGACCGCTGGCTCCTATCCCCGTCGGAATTTCACGTCTCTGCTCGACAACACCCTCGCTCGTCGGCAATATTCAATTCATTAGCCTTGGAAGGCGCATCATGAGCACTGAGCACCCCAAGCTTTGGATTGGGTCCGTCAATGGCGCACTCATCGTCCACGACCCTTCACTGCAACTGAAGGGCTCGTTGCACGTCGCTGTATTCATGGTTCGGTTCTCACGGATCGACCACTACAAGCGCACACACATCAGGGGAGTCTCGCGAGGTCTTGAACCAGACCATTCCGAGCGACCGTACTGTCTCCGAACATACGGGGCTTGGCGATCCGCGCGGTCCCAGCAGGACATCCAAGCAATCCTTGCTCAAACCACTCGTCTCGACGAAAAGCTCCGTGGCCGCTATGACGAGGTAAGAGTCAAGCATCGAGCATTCGTCACTAATTCAGGCTACCACCATTACGCTGGAGCAGAGCTTCCCCTGGCTTCCGCTGCGACACGGGATGCCCATTGTCGGGTTTGCGCGGAGCTTCTTATTTCCGAGTCCAGCCTTGAGTGCCTCTCATGTCATTGGATTGTCTGCTCGTCATGCGGCGCCTGTGGCTGTTGAGTCGTTTCGCTCTTCGTAGTACATAAAGGGATCCTGACCTGCAGGCCTTTTCGGACCATCAGAGCCTAGAGACTGGCGCCCTGTTGGGTTGAAAGTGTCAGTGCTTCCTTGAACTCGTTGGGTGTCTGATAGCCGAGGCTGGAATGCGGCCTGACGGCGTTGTAGTGCCGACGCCAGGTTTCGATGACCACCTTGGCTTCCTCTCGGGATCGGAACCACTCCATCGACAGGCATTCGTCACGCAGCTTGCCGTTGAAGGATTCGTCGGTGCCATTCTGCCAAGGTTTCCCGGGATCGCTGGTGGCGGTGTTGATGCCGGACGTCACGATCCAGTCGAGGATCGCCCGGGACACGAATTCCGGTCCGTTATCGCTGCGCAGATAGCGCGGGGCGCCGTGGACGGTGATCTGAACCGCCCCGGCTTTCGTGGAGGCTGTTTGGTTTGAGGCAGGCCGCTGTCTTGGCTTGACAGGAAGCCCCGCACCAAGGTGCCGTTGATGGAGTTGCCCACCCGTCTGCCCAGACCGTCGTAGGTGCCTCGGAGCTTCTCGTCAGCCTGTTTGGCGCTGCAATGGCTAGCAGCCGTTGATTCATGTACGGTCCTGATTCGCGCTGAAGTTCAGCCGGCGGCGGTGGCGGGGATGGCGCGCAAACGCCGCTCGGGCCAGGCTTTGCAGCGGGCTGCGGCCACCAGCAAGCGGGGCACCAGAATCTTGAGGTCGAAACGGCGGTTGAAGCGCCAGGCGGCCTCGGCGAGGTAACGA
>JAKBCY010000246.1 GCA_021807445.1 Pseudomonadota bacterium | reverse complement strand
CAGGCCTGGCGATCGAGTCGCGGTGATGATGCCCAATGTTCCCCAATATCCGATCGCCGTGGCGGCCATCCTGCGCGCCGGGATGGTGGTGGTAAACGTCAACCCGCTTTACACCCCCCGTGAACTCGAGCATCAGCTGCGCGACAGCGGCGCGACCGCGATGATCGTCCTGGAGAATTTTGCTGGCACGCTGGAACACGTGAAGGATAGCGTCGCCTTGCGCGTGGTCGTGGTCGCCAGCATGGGTGAAATGCTGGGGTTTCCGCTCGGGCTCCTTGTCAATTACGTGGTGCGGCACAAGAAGCGACTGGTGCCACGCTATGTCTTGCCTGGCCACGTGCGCTTCAAAACGGCGCTGGACGAAGGCCGCGGGATGCATTTCACGCCGGTGGACATCACGGCGGAAGATGTGGCCGTGCTGCAGTACACAGGCGGTACCACCGGCGTAGCCAAGGGCGCGACACTTACGCACCGAAACCTCATTGCCAATGTCCTGCAATCAGATGCATGGAATCAGCCAGCCTTGCGCAAGGCACCGGGCCTGGAGCATCTCAACACGGTGTGCGCGCTGCCCCTCTACCACATCTTTGCATTTACGGTTGTGCTGCTGCTGTCGGCGAAGCAAGGCGGCATGATGATCCTTATCCCCAATCCGCGCGACCTGCAGGGCACACTCAAAGAGCTGGCGCGCTATGAAATTCATTCATTTCCGGCGGTCAATACGCTGTTCAATGCGCTGCTGCACCATCCCGACTTCGATAAGGTCAACTGGACGCACCTGCTCAATTCGCTGGGCGGAGGGATGGCTGTGCAGGAGGCCGTGGCGCGCAAGTGGCTGGAGCGCACCGGGTGCCCCATCTGCGAGGGCTACGGGCTGTCTGAGACGTCACCTTCCGTGTGCTGCAATCCCACGGACACGGACCATTTCTCAGGCACGATTGGGATGCCGCTGCCGTCGACGGAAATCATTGTCGTCGACGACGACGGCAGGCAGCGGCCTATCGGTCAACCCGGGGAGATCGCCGTGCGCGGGCCGCAGGTGATGCGCGGCTACTGGGGGCGCGATGATGAAACCGCTAAGGCATTCACGGCTGACGGCTTTTTCAAGACCGGAGACGTGGGCATCATGGACGCGCAGGGCTACGTGAAAATCGTCGATCGCAAGAAAGACATGATCCTCGTGTCAGGCTTCAACGTCTATCCCAATGAGGTGGAAGAGGTGGCGGTAATGTGCCCCGGAGTGCTGGAGGCGGCCGCCATTGGTATGCCAGACGCGAATTCGGGCGAGGCCGTGAAGCTGTTCGTCGTTCGCAAGGATGCCCAGCTGACCGAAGAGGCGCTCAAGGCCTTTTTGGCAGAGCGGCTCACCGGGTACAAGCGGCCCAAACAGATCGTATTCCGCGAGGAATTGCCCAAGACCCCAGTGGGCAAAATCTTGCGTCGCGCGCTGCGCGATGGCGGCATGGAGGCCGGCTAAATCATGGTTTCGGTGGTTTCCCGCAAAAGCTCGGCCGTGGTCTCAAGGTCCATTGCCGACCATAGTGCCAAACCCTGAACCTGGGTGCAGCCGGTCTTTTCGATCCAGCGCAGATCGCAGGCATCTTCCACGCCTTCGGCAACCGCGTCCAGCCCAAGGCTGGCAGCCATCGCCAGTGTGGCCGTGACCACAGCGGCCTTATACCGATCGGTTGCCACTCCGTGCGTGAATGCCCGGTCGATCTTAATCTGTGAGGCAGGAAGCCGGGTGAGGTATTCCAGGTTGGAAAACCCCACGCCGAAATCGTCCAGCGAGATATCCATACCCAAGGCGCGAATGTCGTTGAGGGTACGCAGACAGTCGTTGCAAGCCATGATCTGCAGGTTTTCCGTCAGCTCGATGGTGAGGAGTGCTGGATCAATAGCCGCCGCGCCCAATTCCTCGCGCAGGCTTTCCACGCAGTCCTCCTTGAGTTGCGCGGGAGAGACGTTCACGGCCAAGCTTCCGGCGTAGCCGAACTCGTCGCGCAGGCGGCGCAGGGCCCGAAGACTCTTGCGGACGATTTGTCGGCCGAAGACGGAGATCAGGCCCAGGTCCTGGATGACGGGAATGAACTCGGTAGGGCCGACCACTTCGCCGTCGGGGCGTCTCCAGCGGGCCAGCGACTCAAAGCTCGCGATAGCGTAGCGGCTACGCGCCGGGGCGTCGGGGGCTGCGTGGGGTATGAGCCGAGCGATTGGTTGCAATGCGATGTCAAAGCCATCGGCATCCAGTGTGGCGTGCAGTTCAGCTTCGAGCTTGGCCCGGCGCTGCACGCGGGAATGCAGCGCCGGCGTGAAGGGCTGCACTCGGTTGCGGCCAAGCGACTTGGCCTCATGTAACGCAGCGTCGGCGTGGCTGAGCAACTCGGCAATTGTGCGTCCATCGTGTGGTGCATGCGCCACACCTACGCTCACTGTCGTGTGCAGAACACGGCCGTCCACGTCGTAGGCGCGGGCCAGGTCAGTGCGAAGCTGCTCGGCCAAGGCAAGGTGATCATCCGGAGCATTCATGTCAACGCGGCGCGCATACACGAGGAATTCATCGCCACCAAATCGGCCCGTGAGATCCCCAACGCGGCGTGTCGCTTGTATGCGCTGCGCCGCCTCGGCCAAGAGGCGGTCGCCCATGCTATGGCCAAGGCTATCGTTGATCTGTTTGAACTGATCCAGGTCGATAAAGAGAAGGCTGCCCTCTGGCATTGACGTTTGATTAAGAGCGGCCTGCAACAGGCGCTCAAAACCCGCGCGGTTGGACAGGCCCGTGAGCACATCCGTGTAGGCAGCCGCGTAGAGTTTGTCTTCAGCCTCTCGTTGCGCAGTGATGTCGCGCGCGGCGCCCCGCCAGCCTCCGAGCATTCCCTTGGCATTCCACACGGGCGTGCCACTCAAGCTCCACCAGCGTGTGCTCAAACCCTTGCTGCGAAACGGCAGCACAAGATCGTGGAAAGGAAGCTGTTGCTGCATGAGCGTATTCAAGGCCACCCATTGCTTTGAACTCGCGATTGCCTCGTTGACGGTGCGCCACTCGCGACCGATTACGGCGTCGCGCACCTGCTGCACGTGCCGATTGCGCAGCGAGCTTGCGCTTACGCTGGTGAATCGACCGGCTGCATCGAGCTCCCAGAACCAGTCCGACGACAGTTCGGCAAAGGTGCGGAACTGCTGCTCGCTGGCCTGCAACTCATCCAGCGTGAGCCTTGCGGCACCGATGTCCAGGCTGATGCCGAGGATCTCCAGCGGTTCACCCGACGCGGATCGGCGGCTCACCACGCCCTGATTGCGGGTCCACAGCACGCTGCCGTCCTTGCGAATGAGGCGCGTTTCCACGCTGGGGCTGACCTGATCGCTGCTTCGCATGACGGATTGGACCGCCTGGATCAGAGTGTCTCGATCGGGACGCGGCACCATGGCAAGAACTTCGGCTATCGTGAATTCCGCAGGTTCGCCATCATGGGCTGGGTCGTGCCAGTTTTGTTCGCTGCGCAGCACACCCTGTGGCACATCAAGCACCCAGAAGGTGACGCCAGCAGCCTGTTTGAGCAGCGCCTTTCGATCGTTCTGTTGCTTGTTGTCCGATCGGTCAAGCCCTAGGAAATAAAAGCCCACTACCTGCGGCGATTGCCCTCGTATGTTCGACTCCCATGCTGGCTGCAGGCGCATCTCCGTGCGCCGGGTGCCCCGATCTTGGATCTGCTCGCGGGAATACAGGGCAGGCTGGCCGGCCAGCACGGTGCGCAGGTGAGGCGCTACCAAAGCCAATTCCTCGGCACTC
>JAKBCY010000245.1 GCA_021807445.1 Pseudomonadota bacterium | reverse complement strand
GTGCCTTGAACGAGCGCGCCAAGAAAATCGCAGACGGTCTGGCAGCAGCCGACCGCGCCAAAGCCGAGCTGGCATCCGCCAACAAGGCCGTCGAGCAAGAGCTCGCACGCTCGCATCACGAGAGTGCTCAGCGCCTGGCCGAAGCCGAGCGGCGGGCGCAGGCCATGATCGAGGACGCGCGCAAAAAAGCAGAGGAAACCGGCCAGGGCATCATCGCCCAAGCCAAGGCCGAAGCCGATCAGCAACTGATCAAGGCACGCGAGAGCCTGCGCGATCAGGTCGCTGGGTTAGCTGTCAAAGGCGCTGAGGCGATTCTGCATCGCGAGGTCAACCCGCAGGTGCATGCCGATCTGCTCGCCCGGCTCAAGGCCGAGCTGTAATCGGAGCGCACCATGGCTGAACTTGCCACCATCGCCCGGCCGTACGCCGAAGCGATCTTCCAAGCCACTCAAGGCCGCGCTGGAGGGGCTTCGCTGGAGCACATTTCGCAGTCCCTGGATGCGCTAGCGATGATTGCTCGTGACCCCCAAGTGCGCAGCTTGGCGGGTGATCCGCAACTCTCCCCCGACCGGCTCGCCGCGTTGATGGTGTCAGCCATGCCGCAGCAACCCGACGCTGCGGTATCCAACATGCTGCAGGTCGCGCTGGAAAACCGCCGCCTTGCCGTGTTGCCTGACATTGCCGAACAGTTTCATCAACTCAAAGACGCCGCGCAGCATTGCGTCGAGGCCGTCATCAGCAGTGCTTTCGCGCTCGACCAGGCCCAGCTCGATGCTTTGTTGCCGGCGCTCGAGCGCAAATTTGGCCGCAATCTCTACCCCCGGGTCGAGGTTGACCCCGGTCTGATCGGTGGTGTGCGTGTCACCGTGGGCGATGAGGTGCTCGACACCTCTGTGCGCGCACGTCTCGACTCCATGCGCACCGCCCTCACAGCGTAAGCAGCATTTAACGCCCAAGTATCCCGAGGCTACCCATGCAACTCAATCCCGCAGAAATTTCCGAACTCATCAAAAGCCGCATTGAAGGCTTGGGTGCGACCGCCGACGTCAAGAACCAGGGGACCGTGGTGTCCGTGTCTGACGGAATCGTGCGCGTGCATGGCCTGTCTGACGTGATGCAGGGCGAAATGCTTGAATTCCCTGCCAACAAAGACGGTCAACCCACTTATGGCCTGGCCCTTAACCTGGAGCGCGACTCGGTCGGCTCTGTGGTCCTGGGTGAATATGGCCACATTTCCGAGGGTGACACCGTCAAATGCACCGGTCAGATCCTCTCCGTTCCCGTGGGCCCCGAGCTCATCGGACGCGTCGTGAACACGCTGGGCGTCCCCATCGATGGCAAAGGCCCCGTGAATGCCCAGCTGAGGGACGTGGTGGAGAAGGTTGCGCCCGGCGTGATCTGGCGCAAATCCGTGTCGCAGCCGGTGCAAACCGGTATCAAGGCCATCGACGCCATGGTGCCAGTCGGCCGCGGCCAGCGCGAACTGATCATCGGCGACCGCCAGACCGGCAAAACAGCTGTTGCCGTGGATTCGATCATCAGCCAGAAGGGCAAGGACCTGATCTGCATTTACGTGGCGGTGGGCCAGAAGGCGTCCACGGTGGCCAATGTGGTGCGCAAGTTGCAGGAATTCGGCGCCATGGATTACACCATTGTCGTCGCGGCCACGGCCTCAGACTCTGCTGCCATGCAGTACCTGGCGCCGTACGCCGGGTGCACGATGGGCGAATATTTCCGCGATCGCGGTCAGGATGCCTTGGTGATCTACGACGATCTGACCAAGCAAGCTTGGGCCTATCGCCAGATTTCCCTGTTGCTGCGCCGCCCACCAGGCCGCGAAGCGTATCCGGGTGACGTGTTCTATCTCCACAGCCGCCTGCTCGAGCGCGCCGCCCGAGTCAACGAGGAGTATGTCGAGAAATTCACCAAGGGAGAGGTCAAAGGAAAGACGGGCTCGCTTACTGCGTTGCCGATCATCGAAACGCAAGCCGGCGACGTCTCCGCGTTCGTGCCAACGAACGTGATCTCGATCACCGACGGACAGATTTTCCTTGAGACAGACCTGTTCAATGCTGGCGTACGGCCAGCCATCAACGCGGGCGTATCGGTGTCGCGCGTTGGTGGCGCGGCACAAACCAAGGTCATCAAGAAACTCTCGGGTGGCATCCGAACCGATTTGGCCCAGTACCGCGAACTTGCTGCCTTCGCCCAATTTGCCTCGGACCTGGATGATGCCACTCGCCGCCAACTCGAGCGAGGACGCCGCGTCGTGGAATTGCTCAAGCAACCCCAGTACCAGCCCGTGCAGGTGTGGCAACTCGCCGCGTCGCTGTACGCCGTGAATAACGGCTACCTGGATGATATTGACGTCAAGCAGATTCTCGGCTTCGAAAAGGGCCTGCATGACCACCTGCAATCGAAGCACGCGGCGCTTCTGGAGAGCATCGAGGCCAAGAAGGATCTGGGCAAAGACGACGAGGCCACGCTGAAGGAGGCCATCGCCGAATTCAAGAAGAGCGGTGCGTACTGAGTCATTCCACCATTCACACCCATTGGTCGATGATCGCCAGCCCTCGCATCCACCCTGCAAACGCACCCGCGAGCAGGAGGCATGCCTGGGCGGTCGGTGCGCCTTAGGAGATCCAGCATGCCTGGAATGAAAGAAGTTCGCGTCAAGATCAAGAGCGTTCAAAACACGCGCAAGATCACCAAGGCGATGGAAATGGTCGCCGCCTCCAAGATGCGCAAGGCACAGGAGCGCATGCGCGCCGCACGGCCCTACGCCGAACGCGTGCGCGCCATTACAGCCAACCTGAGCCAAGCCAACCCCGAGTACAGCCACCCGTTTCTGGTGGCACGCACACCGGTGCGCAACGTGGGGGTGATACTCGTCACCACCGACAAAGGACTGTGCGGGGGTCTGAACACCAACATCTTGCGTGCGTTAACCCAGCAAATCAGGGAATGGCAGGCGCAGGGCCTGACCGTGAAGGCCTGCGCCATTGGAAACAAAGGCCTTCAATTCCTCAACCGCCTTGGCATCAACGTTCTGTCCCAGGCGGTTCAGATGGGCGACAAGCCCCATTTGGACAAACTGGTCGGCCCCGTCAAGGTGCTTCTCGACGCTTATGAGCGCGAGGAGCTCGATGCGGTCTACATCGCGTTCAGCAGCTTCATCAACACCATGAAGCAGCAGCCTCAGGTGGAGCCCCTCATCCCCCTGCCGAAAAAGGCGATGACGACTTCGGAGGCGGAGCGTAAACAGTATGGCTGGGACTATATCTACGAGCCCGATGCCAAGCCCGTGATCGATGCCCTGCTCGTGCGCTACATCGAGGCGCTGGTCTACCAATCCGTGACCGAAAACATGGCCTGCGAGCAATCAGCACGCATGGTGGCAATGAAGTCGGCCTCCGACAACGCCAAGACCGTGATCAACGAGTTGCAGTTGGTCTACAACAAAAGTCGCCAAGCCGCCATTACGAAAGAATTGTCTGAAATCGTCGGAGGCGCTGCCGCCGTGTGAGCACGGTAAGCAGCCGCCCAACCCCTTATTGCATATTGGAGAAGCAGATGACCACGGCCCAAACCCAAGGCAAGATCGTCCAGTGCATCGGCGCTGTGATCGATATCGAGTTCCCGCGCGAGAACATGCCCGCCATCTACGAAGCCCTGCGCCTGGCCGACGATCAAGATCTCGGCTTGGCGGAAAAGGGTGTCACATTCGAAGTGCAGCAGCAAATCGGTGATGGCGTGGTGCGCACCATTGCGCTGGGCTCCACGGACGGTTTG
>JAKBCY010000037.1 GCA_021807445.1 Pseudomonadota bacterium | reverse complement strand
AAGCTCGGTTTTGCTAGCGTTGGGGAGCCGTATGAGGAAGCGGGCATCTCGCATATTCGGATGCGCGCAGCCCTGCTGCCAGAGACCGGGGCAGCACCTTGAGGCGGCCCGGTTCAGTCTCCAACGTGCGGATTCCAGATGAAGTCGGCAGGCGTGCCAGGTGCTGGCTGGTGTTGGACCTCGCGCACATGAATGCACGCACTGCTATCTGTGCGCAGCAATGTGGAGCAGCGTGTGCCATAGGCAGGATCCCCGGGGACGCTGATGAAGGCGGCTGACAACGCTCGCTCCAATGCGGGGGTCACACCTGTGCGCGGCAGCTGGTCATCGGGCGCTGTGTGCCGGTCAGTCAAGGCGGCCTCCAACGCGGCGAACTGCGCCTCGGCCGGTTGCCGGGTTTGCTGTGCGAGGGCTGTGCGCAAGGCACGCACCTTGGGCCACGGCGTGTCCAGCGCGGCGTTTGACAGACCATGCACCCCAGGCTCCACGCGACAAAGACGTGCCGGGTGATTGGAAAGCCACATCAGCTCCCCGCGTGCCATATCGCCAAGCAAAAGATTAAAGCCGGCATATTCATGCGCAACAAGTTGCGCCGCCGCAGCAAAGCGAGACGGTGCGCAGTCGAGCATGGGCGTGCCATCTTTTGGATGTTGCCCAAGGAGAAAACGCAACGGGAGCAAGCCGCGCGAGGGGGCACGCTGGCGCTCGATGGTCGTGTCGCGCACGTTCGTGACGGCAGCAAAGCGCCCATTGCGCGTGAATCCGAGCCAGATACCCCCGCTGCGCAGATCCCGACCGCTCAGAATCTCCGTGCGCTTTGTTGGGTCTGGCAGCCACCAGCGCATGGGCAGTGTGGGACGGTCGAGCCACTCGTCACGGTTCGCGGCAAGCAGTAACGGTTGTTCCGTCCCCGGTTGCCAGTTCAAGGCAATCAGGCACATGGCGGCGATTTCAATCCTGTGGCGGCAGCGTGTAGGGCAGGGTGGACAGGGTTAGCGCAGGGCTATCCAGCGACCGAGCATGGAACGTGCCGGGCGTGGTGGTTGCCGTAATTTTGAGTTCGGCCAGCGCCTCCCAATTTTCCGTGGCTGGCGCCGCCTCCACCACCATGCCGCAAGGCTGAGTCGGGTCGCCGCTTTGAAAAATTTCATCGCCTGCAGCCAAGGGGCCAGGGCCAACGAGCCGATAGCTGCGTCGCTTGATGGTGCCACGGTACTGCGTGCGGGCGACGATCTCTTGGCCGGGATAACAGCCCTTCTTGAAGTCAACGGCGCCCAGCGCTTCATAGTTGAGCATTTGGGGGACAAATTGCTGGGCCGTGGCTGCCGTGACATGGCCAATCCCGGCGCGAACCTCGGAAAGCGTCCAGTCGTCCTTCGTCCCTTCCTCAATCTGGGTGCGCAGCCTTTGGATCTCGCGCAGTCCAAGCGCATTTTCCGCTACGAGGAGCAGCCGGCGCGAGTTTGTGGCGTCCGAAAGGCGGATCAACGCAATGCCCTCGCGTCGCTGCACGGACCACGGCTCAGCCGGGCAAGGCCACGCGTCCGGGCCCAACACGCTATCCTCGCCTGGCGGTTGCAGAACGCCAAACAGCGCCTGCTCGGCGCTGGCGTCATCAACCTTGCATTGCAGGCGGAGAATGAAAAGGCGTAGGCGTTTGAGCGTAGCGTCGGCCAGCGAGGCATCCAGGGCCATTGCGATACCGCCATCGCTTGCCTTCCACAGCAAAAAATCAGCCAGCATGCGGCCCTGTGGCGTGCAAAACGCGGCCATACGGGCCGTGTCCTCCGGCCATTTATGGATCTCCTGAGTGAGCTGTGCTTGCAGCAGATCTGCTGCTTGGGAGCCGTGCGCGAGGAGCACGGTCATGTGTGACAACGGAGTAATGGTGACAGGCATGCGTTAACGAGGAGTGAGACCAAGAAGGCGCAGGGCGGCGCGGTAGCACCGCGTTGGCGCACGACAATGAGGTTTGCTCGGTGCTGGGCTAGTATAGAAAGTTGATGCATTTGTCTGGTGAGCACGTTTTTGAAACCCCGCTGGCCTGTCCGTTTTCTTGTGCTCGGCGTGGCCGTGGGGTTGGCCGTGCTCGTAGCTTTCATTGGATGGGCGCTCGCGCCCATTCGGCTCCATACATCGCCGCTGGATTTCTCGGTCAAACCGGGTAGCACGGCGCGCACTGCGGCTGTGCAGGTGCGTGCGCAAGGAGCTGAACTTTCGCCCCGACTGTTTTATTGGCTGGCACGCGTGAGCGGCAAGGGTACCGAGCTCAAGGCCGGGAGCTATGAGATCGAGGCGGGAACCAGCCCTTGGGATCTCCTGCAGAAAATGGCGCGCGGCGACCAGTCCCTGCTCGCCATCACGGTTCCTGAGGGGTGGACTTTCGCGCAGTTTGTTCAAGCGCTCAATGCGGCGCCGGGTCTGGACCACGATGCGCAAGGGCTGAGCGACGCACAAATCATGGCACGCATCGGCGCGCCAACGGGCACGCCACCCGAAGGCTTGTTCTTCCCGGACACCTATCTTTATGCGCGAGACTCGTCGGAACTGGTTGTGCTTAGACGTGCTTACCAGGCCATGCAAAGGGAGCTCAGCAGCGCTTGGGCCGCGCGCCAGCCGGGTTTGCCATTGCACACGCCTTACCAAGCCTTGATCCTGGCCTCGGTCGTTGAAAAGGAAACAGGGCTGCCGAGCGACCGGCGCAAGATCGCAGCGGTGTTTCTGAATCGCTTGCGCGTAGGGATGCCCCTGCAAAGCGACCCCACGGTCATCTATGCGCTGGGCAGTCGTTACTCGGGAGTGCTCACGCGAAAGAGCCTGCAGGTGGCGTCAGCATTTAATACCTATGTCAACAGCGGGTTGCCACCAACGCCCATCGCTCTGCCTGGAGATGCTTCGCTGCAAGCCGTGCTGCATCCAGCGAACACGCGCGCACTGTACTTTGTCGCCCGAGGCGATGGCCGCAGCGTCTTTTCGAATACCCTTGGCGAGCACGATGCCGCTGTGGATCGTTATATCTTGAAGAGGTCTCCGTGAATTCATCCAACAATCGCGGCTTGTTCATCACTCTGGAAGGTATCGATGGCGCAGGCAAAACGACGCAGTTCGACGCGGTGGTACGTACGCTGCGGGCGGCAGGGCGCCAAGTGACCGCGACCCGCGAGCCCGGCGGCACGCCACTGGGCGAGCGCATACGCGAACTGCTTCTGCACGAGGCCATGGCCACGTCCACAGAAGTCCTGTTGATGTTTGCCGCACGTCAGGAGCACGTATTGCGCGTGATCGAACCGGCGCTTCTGCAGGGGCATGATGTGGTGTGCGACCGGTTCACGGACGCTACGCTGGCATACCAAGGCGCGGGCAAGGGCATTCCGCTCGATCGCCTGCAGACCATCGCCCGCTGGGTCCATCCAGGGCTCCAGCCGAATTACACCCTGTTAATTGATGTACCGGTTGAACTTGCGGTTCAGCGTCTGCATGCGAACCAACGCGAGAAGGATCGATTCGAGCGTGAGTCGGGCGAATTTTTCGCGCGCGTACGCCAGCACTATTTGGGCATGGCTGCGGCCGAGCCCAAGCGCTGGCGGGTGATCGATGGTGAGCGCAATGTGGACTTGGTGCGTGATGATGTGATAATAAACATTAAAAAAATTATCCAAGATATTGAATAAAAATAAAGATATTCCCGCAATTCTCCTGCATGGGGCCCTCGGTTTGGGGACCTGGGAGGCGCTGTACGATGCAGCACGTGCCACACTTTGTGAAGCGCCGGTTGGTGCAGTCTCGCCTGTATTGCGCGTTCGGAAGGACCATGGCCTGAAGGCCTGTGGCCATTGCGTGGCATGCCGATTGATGGCGGCGGGCACCCATCCCGATCTCATGGTTCTCGTGCCGGAGGCGATGCTCGCGGAATTGGGAATGAGCGCCCAGGAATCAATTGACGTTGCCGTGGCGAGCGAAAAACGTACGCCGAGCAAGGAAATCGGAATCGATGCGATTCGCGGCCTTGTTGACTGGGCACACGCCACAAGTCACCGCGGGGGCTCGAAAGTTGCGGTGATCTACCCGCTTGACGCCATGGCATTGCCTGCAGCGAACGCAATGCTGAAAATTCTTGAAGAACCGCCTAGAGGTCTTTATTTTTACATGGGATCTCACCGAACTGATCGGGTTTTACCGACCATCCGCAGTCGCTGCCGCCTGATGACAATGCCGCGCCCAGGGCGGGCCGAGGCGATCGAGCTCTTGCACACCCGGGAATTCGCCAACGCGGAGCAAATCGCCGATTGGTGCCGCAATGCCGTGCACGACAGTGAGCCACAGCGAGGCATGGAATGGGCGAGCAAACTGCTCGTTGCAGCAGCGTCGGGTCCAAGCCATTTGACGGCGAGCGAAGCAGGGCCAGTCCCGGCCATGCCCGCGGCGGTCGCCGCCTTGCAGAAAATCAGCGTGGATTTGATGCGCGTGCGCCTTGGTCTTGATCCCCTGTACATGCCAACTGAAAAGCCCGTTCTGGATCGGCTGGCGATGAAGGTTGAGCCAGGTCCTCTGCATGTTTTCTGGCAGCGCCTCACGAAATTAAGCAGCACGGCCAACTTTCCATTGCATGCAGCGCTGGCTTCGGAGAGTTTGGTCCTAGAATTCAAGCAACTTTTTACGTGAAGTGCGCATTGATATGGCCACCCACTCTTCTCACGCTGTCAATGCTTCGTCAAGTGCGCGGCCGAGCGTCATTCAGCTCACGATCAAGGAAAGGGCGGCGCTGTACGATGCGTTCGTCCCGTTTTTCACCGAAGGCGGAATCTTCGTCCCCACCTCGCGCAGCTACAGGCTTGGGGACGAGGTTTACCTTCTCCTGACCATCATGGACAACCCGCAGCGGTTTCCCGTTGCCGGAAAAGTCGCCTGGATTACACCCGCCAATGCCGCGGGCAACAAACCGCAGGGCATTGGGGTGCGCTTTCCCTCTGACGAGAAGGCGAAACAATTGCGCCATGTGATTGAAGACATATTGGGGCCGGCGGCAGAGGCGGCGAGTCGGCCGACCCATACGCTTTAACCCCAGAATGGACGATGACCCGTTGCCGCGGTAGGGCGTAGGCGAGCGAGCGCCCGCCTGCTATGAGGCACATTGCGCGTCCGCGTTGCTCCCGATGAACACGCCAATCTCACGGCACCCACACGATGGCTCTTACTGACTCGCACTGTCACCTCAACTTTCCAGGGCTGCGTGAAACGCTTGATGAGGTGCTGGCGTGCATGCGTGAACTGGACGTTGCGCGCGCCGTCAACATCTGTACCCAACTTGAAGAGTTTGACGACGTGCTTGCTTGCGCGGAGCGATATCCGCATATCTGGGCGACGGTTGGTGTCCATCCGGACCAAGAAGGTTTGAGAGAGCCAAGCATCGAGGAGTTGGTGCAGCGGGCCCGCCACCCACGGGTGGTGGCCATTGGCGAGACGGGTCTTGACTATTACCGCCTTGAGGGCAGAACGCTCGCTGACATGGAATGGCAACGCGAGCGCTTCCGTGTTCACATCAAGGCAGCGCGGGAAGCCGCTAAACCTCTCGTCATCCATACGCGGGCGGCGGCGAACGACACCTTGGCCATCCTGAAAGAGCAGGGTGCCGATACGATCGGAGGGGTGTTCCACTGTTTTACAGAGACTTGGGATGTGGCGCAGCGCGCGTTGGATCTGGGCTTCTTCATCTCGCTTTCGGGCATTCTGACATTCAAGAATGCCAATGGCTTACGTGAGATTGCAAAGAAATTGCCTGAAGACCGGATTCTTGTGGAGACCGATAGCCCGTACCTCGCGCCGGTTCCCTTCAGGGGGAAGACCAATCAGCCCGCCTACACCCGCTACGTCGCTCGTTGTCTTGCGGAGATTCGGGGGTGTTCAGAGCAACACGTCGAAGGTTTTACGGAAGAGAATTTCGAGCGTCTTTTCAAGCAGGTGCGAGCGATAGCAAACTGAAGTCTGAGCTTGCTTTTGACCGTTGATTGGGTTTGCTCAAGCCCCGCCATGATCTCATGTATAAATTAAAGAATACATCGTATCTCGTTGTTTTTATTTATTTTTATGTGCTTACAGCGCTGGCTGCGCATGCCGGCTCCTACACGGATTTTTTCCGTGCCGTTGATGTTGATGATGTGGGTGCCGTGCGGTCGCTGTTGCAGGAAGGATTCGATCCCAATGCGGTCAATGCCAAGGGAAATTCGGCTCTGTACCTAGCTTTGCGCGATAAATCACTCAAGGTTGCCAAGCTTTTGATCGAGCAGCCAAAGATCAATCTCAACCAGCTCAATCCAAGCGGGGAAAATGCGCTGATGATCGCTTGTTTGCAGGGCGATCTTGCGTTAGTCCAGAGCATGGTTGGGCGCGGCGCGGAAATCAACAAGCCGGGTTGGACCCCTTTGGCATATGCAGCGACGAACGGCCATACAGCAATCGTCAAATTTCTACTCGATCATTTTGCGTATATCGACGCAGCAGCACCGAATGGGTCGACCCCCTTGATGATGGCGGCATATTTTGGCCAATCATCAACCGTCCAGTTGCTTCTCCAGGAAGGCGCGGACCCAAACTTGAAGAATGCCATGGGTTTCACGGCCCTCAAGCTGGCTGAGCAACGCGGACACAAGGGGGTGGCGCAGATGATCACGAGCTATATGGCCAAGGACAGACCGCAGGGGCACTGGTGAACGGCCCGTACGGAATGACGCGCGTCGCCAATGCTAAAAACGGAGCATATTTGCATTATGTTAAATAGGTAATGCGACTGATATTGCAGACGGCCAATAGAACTTGCATCGCGCCTCGTCTTCGCAGGCGGCACTGGATACGAACGCCATCGTGACACGTTGGCTCCAACAGGATCGAGGATTCGCGATCCGCATGCCAGAAAGATCGACCATCGCACGCGCCACACTGCAAACTGCTGATCCAGCTTTTCTCCAAATCGAACCGGTGAGGATCAGAACGAAACCGCTAGGCGCGTTGCTTGGTCGATGGCGCGCAATGCGTCCAACTCGGCAGCAACATCCGCTCCGCCGATTACGCGGGCCTTGATGCCCTGCTCCGCCAAACCATCGAACAGCGACCGGTTCGACAACTGTCCGGCGCAGAGAATGACGGTGTCCGCATCCAACACGTGAGCCTCGCCATTCACGCTGTAGTGCAGGCCCTGGTCGTCAACCGCCTGGTAGCTCGCACCAGCCGTCATGGCCACGTTGGCCCTTCGCAGCTTGGCCTTCAGAATCCATCCCGTGGACTTGCCTAGGTTCTTGCCCAGCGATTCGGGCTTGCGCTGAAACATGTGGATGACGCGCTCGTCTTCGTGGTGCGCAGGTGCCTTGAGACCACCCGGGCTGCGGATGGCCGTATCCACCCCCCACGCATCCATGAACGCCTTGGGCTTGAGGGATTCCTCGGCGTGGCCGACCAGATACTCGGCCACGTCGAAGCCAATGCCGCCCGCGCCGATGATGGCGACCTTGTTGCCCACCGGCGCGCCCTTGGCGAGTACATCCAGGTAACTGACCACCTTCGGGTGATCAAGCCCCTTCATGTCAGGCGCGCGCGGCACCACACCAGTTGCAATCACCACTTCGTCGAACTCGCCCGAGCGCACACGCCCGGCCAGATCCTTGGCTACGACGCAGGATTGCAGATGCACAGCCACCTGCAGGCGTCCCAGCGTGACCCGGAAGTAACGCAGCATCTCGTTGAATTCGTTCTTGCCTGGCACCTTGCGAGCCATGTTCAACTGACCGCCCAACTGATCGCCCGCCTCGAACAGGGTGACCCGATGCCCGCGCTGGGCCGCGTTGATCGCAAACGCCATGCCGGCAGGCCCGCCGCCAACAACAGCGAAGCGCCTGGGAGCGGCGGTCTTGCTGTCGTCGAACTCGATCTCTCGCCCCGCTCTGGGGTTGACCAAGCAGGTCGCCACGCGGTAAGTGAAGATTCGGTCCAGGCAGGCCTGATTGCAGGCAATGCAGGTGTTGATCTCGTCGGCACGGTTTTCGCGCGTCTTGCGAGCGAACTCAGGGTCTGCGAGCAATGGGCGAGCCATCGAAACCAGATCGGCCGCGCCGGAGGCGATAACTTCCTCGGCCACATCGGGCGCGTTGATGCGGTTGGACGCCATGACTGGAATGCCGACCGCGCGCTTCACGTTGCGGATCGCGTCGATCCAGGCAGCGCGCGGGACCTGAGCTGCCATCGTTGGTACGGAAGACTCGTGCCAGCCGATGCCCGTGTTGAGCATATTCGCGCCTGCAGCCTCGACACGGCGGGCAAACTCGGCAACCTCATCGCCGGTCATGCCACCGTCCATCAAGTCAATAGACGAGATGCGGTAGATCACCAAGAATTGGGCGGAGACGCGCGCCCGCACAGCCTTGACGATTTCGAGGGGGAAGCGAATCCGGCGGTCGAAATCACCACCAAACTCGTCGTCGCGCTGATTGGTCAGCGCCGCGGTGAACTCGTTGATCAGGTAGCCCTCGGAGCCCATGATCTCGATACCGGTGTACCCGGCCTGCTCGGCAAGAGCCGATGTGTTGGCAAAGCGCTCGACGGTTGCCCACACCTCGTCGGTCGTCAACGCACGTGGCGGATAGACGTTGATCCGCGCCTTGCCGGTCGAAGGTGCGACGCAGGTGGGCACCTTGGCATAGCGGCCCGCATGAAGGATCTGCAGCACGATGCGGCCGCCAGCCTCGTTCACCGCCGCGGTGATGAGGCGGTGCTCGTCCAATTGCTCGGGCTTGTCCAGCACAAGGCCTCCTTCATCCATCACCCCTTCAGGCACCGGGGAATAGCCGCCGGTGAGGATGAGGCCAATCTCGCCTGCTGCGCGGGCGGCGTAGAAGGCCGCCAGTCGCTCGTGCGGGCGATCCATCGTTTCCAGGCGCGTGTGCATCGCGCCCATCACCATGCGGTTCGGTAACACGACCCCTGCAATAGGCAGGGGACTGAGGAGGTGTGGATAGGTTGGCATGCTTGTCTCTTGTGGTGTTTTTGGGGTGACCCCAATCAACTCTTGTCTGGGCATACGGTGGAACGACGCAATCTTCCCATACCAATAGACCGCATTCCCGCCTGTTCGGGGCGAGGCCTGTCAACGTGATGGCTCAGAAAACACGCGTCCTCAAACCGCTCTCGCCTGTTCCTCGAGGCGCGTTGTGAGTGATTTTGAAAAAGCCAATTGATTGTCCTCACACAGCATCAGAGGGATCATGGGTCTTGAGTTCAGCGAATTTTTCCGCCATCGTCGGATTGCCCCGGGTTAGCTTCTTGATTGTCACGTCCTGAGCCTTTTCGTTCGCAAGACGCAGGTTCCGGTCGGTGCCGAGCAGAGCCTCCTTGGTCTTCTGCAGGTGATCGATTGACTTGTCGATCTCATCGATAGCCGTCTGGAAGCGCCTTGAAGCGAGGTCGTAATTCTTCGCGAAAGATGTCTTGAACGCTTCAAGCCCGCTTTCGAAATTCGTGATGTCGATGTTCTGCGCTTTAACGAGCGCTAACTCGGACTTGTACTTGAGGGAATTCATCGCCGCGTTACGCAGCAGCGTGATGATGGGAAGAAAAAACTGTGGTCGAACAACGTACATCTTCGGATATCGGTGGAACACATCCACGATCCCGGTGTTGTAGAGCTCGCTGTCGGGTTCCAGCAAGGAGACCAGCACCGCGTACTCGCACCCTTTCTCGTTGCGATCCTTGTCGAGTTCCTTCAAGAAATCCTCGTTCTTGTTCTTCGTCGCGGTCCGATCGCCCTCGTTCTTCATTTCGAACATGATCGAAACGATTTCGGTCCCCGACTCATCCGAGTCACGGAAGATGTAGTCGCCCTTGCTCCCCGTCCGCGCGTCGTTGTCCTTCTCGAAATAGGCCCGCGCGAACGCCGTCGCCCGAATGCGGTTGAACTCGGTCTCACAGTGCTGTTCGAGGGTTTCACCAACCATCTTGGTTGAGAGACGTGCCTTCATGTCCCGGAGACGCTCGATCGCTTCATCACGATCCTTGATCTGCGTTTCATACTTGTCCTTGAGGGATTTCTCCGCAAGCTGCTTTTCCAGCGCCGCCCGGTCGAGCCCGCTCCTCAAGTTGTCGCGTTCCTTTTCGACGGCACTGACGGCCTTGGTGATTGCGAGCTTCTGCGCGACCTCGATGGAGTTGAGCGTAGCCTTCAAGCCTTGAATTTCCGCATCCTTCGTTGCTGCCGCCATCTGGAGCTCGCTTACGAGCCTCATCTCAGCTAGCTCGGAGGCCGCCTTCTTTTCATGTTTTACCTGCTCGAGTGCGCTGGCGAGCGCATCGCGTTCCTTCTCCACGGCGCTTAGCGCCTCGGCCACGGCGAGCTTGCGCTCGGCCTCACGGGCATCGAGGCTGGCCTTGAGTTCTTGGATCTGAATGTCCTTGGCCGCGGCAGTCTTCTGCACTTCACTGGCAGCTTGAGTCCTGGCCAGTTCAAGAGCACTGCGCTTGTCCTGTTCCGCCAGTTGAAGCCGCTCGTTCAACTGCTTCTCGAAATCGGTGTCGCGAACCTGCTTCAGAATGTCCGCATACCCGGCCTCGTCGACCTTGAAGGCCTTGCCGCAGTGTGGACAGATGATGTCGTGCATGTCTACTTGCCTTCCGCTTTGTTCTGGAACTGCGTAAAAATTTCGGGAACCCCGCATGCGGCCTTGAAGGGGCTGAGCAGGAGAACATGCTACGACTCCATGGTTTTCGGGCTGTCCGAGCCCTAACCGCCAAAAGGAGCCTTCCCATGACAGCTTCGCGCAAGATCGCCCGTGTCATCGCCGCTGCCGCCGCGCTTTCCGCTCTGGCCAGCACGGTGTTCGCCAATGCTGCGACCGTAGTTCACCACCAAGGCAAGACCGGCGCTGCGGCGCAGCAGTCGAAAGCGACGAAGAAGTAATCGTCTGCACGCTTCGATGAAGGCCGGACGCGGTGACGCTCCGGCTTTTTTGTTTTGCACACGCAACATCCACAGCGCGCCCTGCCAAGCGTCAAGCCCGCCCCGTCTCCTTCGCTATTTCGGTGCTAAGTATGCCTATCGATACTCCCCAGTCCGACAGGCCACGACCCCATCGATGAATACGATCCAGAGCCTCAATCACGCACTGTTTCTTCACCTCAATGCCGCTGCGGACACGCCGCACTGGCTGATTGACGCCGGACTGTTCGTCGCCAATGACTTGGTCTATGGAGTTCCGCTCCTGCTCGTCGCGCTGTGGCTCGCCGGTACGAACTCGCGGCGGAGTGCTGCGCTGCTGGCCTTTGTCATCGCGATGCTCGCGCTCGGGGCCAACCAGTTGATTGGCATCGTCTGGTACCAGCCGCGACCCTTTGTCATTGGGCTCGGTCACACCTGGACCACGCACGCGCCCGATGCATCGTTTCCCAGCGACCATCTGACGCTGTTCACCTCGATCAGCCTCGGCCTGCTGCTCGGTGGCCACAGGCGGATTGCCCTGGCGACCATGGCCGTCGGGCTGCTCGTCGGCTGGGCCCGGATATACGTGGGGCTGCACTTTCCGCTGGACATGGCAGGCTCGCTGGTCGTCGCAGCAGCCAGCACCGTGCTGGTCATGCCTGTATGGCGACGCGTCGGAGCCGTGGCGACCGCCCAGGCTGAGAACCTGTATCGGGCGCTGCTGGCGCGCCCCATTGCATGGGGATTTCTGCGCGCTTGATCAAAGCAGGTTCGAGCGACCACGCCGCACAATGCAGGATTGAGCAACTGAGCCCCATTGGAGCGGGCCACGGCGTTACCCACACGCGTGCGGCGAAAGGCTATTGTGTCGACAGAATCAGATGAACTGCAGGCTCAGAGCGGCCTAAGCGACGCCGCCGTGCGCGAGCGCGTGGCTCGCGGCCAAATCAACCTTGTGCGTGCGCCGAGCAGCCGTACATGGCGGCAGATCGCGTCCGCCCACGTGTTCACCCGATTCAACGCGCTGCTTGGCGCGCTGTGGGTGATCGTCATGGCGGTCGGTTCGTGGAAGGACGCGTTGTTCGGCGGGGTCATCGCGGTCAACGCCGCCATCGGCATCGTGCAGGAACTGCGCGCCAAGCGCACTCTGGAACGTCTGGCGCTGCAGAGTTCCGCGCGTCCGCGCGTGGTGCGCGACGGCCACCTGACCGAGGTCTCGCGCGAGGAGATCGTGCAGGACGACGTACTCGAACTCTCCTCCGGAGACTCCGTTCCAGTCGATTGCGTGGTGCTCCGCTCCTCGAGCCTGGAACTGGATGAGTCCCTGCTCAGCGGCGAATCCGACGCAGTCGCCAGGCGTGCCGGAGATGAGCTGCGCTCGGGAAGTTTGGTTGTCGGTGGAAGCGCCCGCTGCCGCGCCACTGCGATCGGCGAGGCGGCTTGGATCCAGCGCTTGGAGCAACAGGCGCGGCGCTTCACGTTAGCGCATTCCGAACTGCGTGCGGGGATCGACCGCATCCTAAGCGTGGTCGGCTGGGCTCTGGTGCCCACCGCCACGCTGCTGTTCGTCACCCAGTTTGCGCTCGGACTGCCCGCCAGCGCAGCGCTGCTTTACTCGGCCGCCGGCGTGGTGGCAATGGTGCCTCAGGGCTTGGTGTTGCTGACCAGCCTGGCGCTTGCTGTGGGCGCTGTACGGCTTTCGCGCCGCCGTGCGCTGGTACAGGACCTTGCGGCCACCGAGGCACTGGCGCGGGTCGACGTGATCTGCATGGACAAAACGGGAACATTGACCGAGCGCGAGTTGCGCGTCGAGCGCATGGAGATGCTCTCGGAGCGCTCTGGCGCGCAGGCGGCACTGGCCGCGCTGGCGGCGGCCGAGGCCCGGCCGAACGCCACGCTGCAGGCCATCGCTCGCACGTGGCCCCTGCACCCTGGCGGGCCCGAGGTGCTGCGCTCAGCCGTCTTCTCGTCGACACGCAAGTGGAGCGCTGCGGCCATCGAGGGCCACGGGTCTTGGGTGCTCGGCGCGCCTGACGTCCTGCTGGCACAGCGACCTGCCGGCGACCCGGTGCTCAACCGTGTTGGGGATCTTGCGGCCGACGGATTCCGGGTGCTACTGCTGGCGCGCACCGACGCATGGATGGACGCCGAGCCGCGTCTGGTCGAGGTGGATCCGGTTGCGCTGGTGTTGCTGACCGAGCGGTTGCGCGCGGACGCACGGCAGACGCTGCAGGAGCTGGCGCGGCAGGATGTGTCGTTGCGCCTGATCTCTGGGGATCACCCGGCCACCGTCGGCTACGTGGCGCGGGAGCTGGGCATCGCAGGCGGTGAGGAGGCGGTCGACGCCTCAAAGCTGGATGACACGGAGCTTGCCGAGCAGACTCCCACCCGTTTCGTGTTTGCGCGCACCACACCACGACAAAAGGAGTTGATCGTCGCCACCTTGCAGGGCGCCGGTCACGCAGTTGCCATGGTTGGGGACGGGGTCAATGACATCCCGGCACTGAAGCGGGCCGACGTCGGCGTCGCGATGGGCGCCGGAGCGCCCGCGTCGCGCGCGGTGGCGCAGATCGTCCTGCTGGACAACCGCTTCGCCAACATGCCGTCGGTGATGGCCGAAGGGCGTCGGGTCGTAGGCAACATCGAGCGCGTCGCCGTGCTGTTCCTGACGAAGAGCGTGTATGCGATGCTGTTGGCGCTGGCGGTCGGGGTGGCGGGCGTGGCCTTCCCGTTCTTGCCCAGGAATATCTCGCTCGTCGATGCGCTGACGGTCGGCGTGCCGGCATTCCTGCTTTCGCTGGAGCCCAACGGCCAGCGGCTGCGCCAGGGTTTCGTCGATCGCGTGCTGCGCTTTGCTATTCCGGCTGGGTTGTTCGTCGCCGCGGCCGCTTTCGCAGCGTTCACGTTGGTGCGCGTGCAGGGAGCAGGCGCTCTGCCCAACGCGCGCACCGCGGCGACACTGGTGTTATTCACCGCAGCGCTGTGGGTGCTCGCACTGGCCGCGCAGCCTTTGCACCTGCGGCGCGCGCTGCTGGTGGCCGGCATGGTCGCGCTGTTCCTGCCGGCTCTGCTCGTGCCGCAGCTGCGCAGCTTTTTTGCGCTGCAGTCGCTTCCCGCCGTGGCATGGCTGCAATGCGCTGGCCTCGCCGTGGCAGCCATGGTGGCTTTGCACTGGAGCCGAGCGGTCGCGGCAGCATTGCCGCAAGGCCGCTCGCGCCACCGTCGCTGGAATCGTGGTGATCTGGTGCGCTGGCTGGTCGGAGCCGACAGCCCAAAGGTGTTCCTGGTCGTCGCCGCACTTCTAGTCGTGGGCGGGGCCTGGTTGTTCTTCGGGGTGCTGGAGGACGTCATCAGCCGCGACCCGCTGGTGGTGGTCGACGTGCAGGTTTTTCATCTGCTGCAGATGCTGCGTGGCCCGCATACGGACGGCGTGATGGTGGCGATCACCGAACTCGGCGACGCCGCGGTGCTGCTGCCGTTAATCGTGACCGTGCTGGCCTGGTTCGTCGTGCGCAGGCTGTGGCTGAGCGCGGCGTACTGGATGGGCACGATCGCAGTGGCCCAGCTGCTGGCCGGCGTGATCAAGCTGGCCCTGCACCGGCCACGGCCGCTTGCGCTGTATTCCGGGGTGCAGCAGTTTTCATTTCCCAGCGATCATGCGGTCATGAGCACGGTGGTCTATGGCTTTGCGGCATGGCTGTTGCTGCGCCGTGCACCCACCGCATGGCAGCGCACCGGGGGCACCGCCGCCGCATCGCTGATCGCCCTGATCGGGTTCTCACGCGTGTACCTGGGAGCGCACTGGATGTCGGACGTGCTCGGTGGGGTGGCCTTCGGTGTGGCGTGGGTCGCGCTCGTCGCACTGGCCTATGCGTACCAGTGCCGGGAAAGATTGCGGGAGCGCGGGCTCGCTGCGCTGCTGCTGGCTGTGTTCACCGCAGCCGCCGTCGCACATATTCTGGTGGACCATAGCCGGGACATGCGGCGCTATGCTGCAGTGGCTGTGGCTACCGACGGGCCGCTGCCGCGCCCCCATCCTCCTCGAAACGCGTATCGTGCTCACGATTGCTAGGCAATGGGCCCGTTCGCTCAAGCGGGACGTGCATGCCCTATGGCTTGCGGGCACGAGCCTCGCACACCCTGGTAGGCCAAGGCGCTCGCTGTCGCAGTCCCTGCCTACGCACTGTCGCCTCTGGACATGATTCCCGACTTCGTCCCGGTGCTGGGCTTGGTGGATGACCTGCTCATCGTGCCTCTGGGTGTTGTGCTGGGCGTGCGACTGGTTCCGTTCGAGGTCATGAACGAACATCGGGCGACGGCGGCCCGTGCCGAGTCACGCCCGGTCAGTCGGGCCGCCGCCGCGATCGTCGTGCTCGCCTGGATCGGCGGCACCGCCGCACTGGTCAGGCTTTTCTGGACCCATTGACGCGATCGCCTTCCCTGCTTCGGCGGCGACTTCGAACAGCAGGGCATACACCGCGGGCTTGTTCTCGTACGAGCATCCGCGGGCGATATGACTGGCAAAATTACTTTGCCTTCTTTGATTTTTCGATGACCCGCGGACTCGACGAATACCGGAAGCGATAGGTTGCCGCCATGACGTGAGTAACCGTGTTGAAAGTCAAGCAGTGAGAGGCTGATTTTGAGCGTTCAGATGGTCCCGGGTAATGGCGTTGAGGTGGGTGATGAGCTTGCGCATGCAGGCGATCAAGGCCATTTTCTTGAGCTTGCCTGCGGCCACCAGACGCGGGTAGAAGGCGCGAATGGCGGGGTTGAATCGTGTGGCGGTGAGCGTGGCCATGGACAGGGCACGTCGCACCTCGAAGCGCCCGCCGGGGATGCGTCGTCGGCCTCGGCTGGACCCGGAGTCGTTGGCGTAGGGGGCCACGCCCGCCAAGGCGCAGATCTGGCTCGGCATCAAGGTTGTCGAGCTGGCGGGCAAGCGCCTCGAGCAGGGCATCGATGCTCGGGCGCGTCACCGGGCGGGCCAGGCACAAGCGCTGGCGCTCGGACAACTGCATGGCCACGAGCTGACGCCTGCGGGTGACCAGGGCTGCGAGATCCTGCTGCTCGGGCTCGCTCAGCGGGCGCACGAAGCGCTCGCAGTGCGGGCGCTGAGCGAGCACGGCAGCGAACTCGGCCAAGGTGGCCGCGTCGATGCGATCGGTCTTGGCCAGGCGCTGCATCGCACGGGCGAAGTCACGCGCCATGCGCGGGTTGATCACCGCCACGCGCAGCCCCGCTGCTTGCAGCGCGCACGCCAGCGCCGCCTCATAGCCGCCAGTGGCTTCCATCAGTACCAGCCCCGGCTGCAGCTTCACCAGGGCGTCGGCCAGCGCGGAATGCCCCTCGGCATCGTTGCTGACGTGGGCCAATTCGGCCGGCAAAGCCGCTCCCAAACAAGCCACATCGACAGGCGCACTGGCAACGTCGATGCCCACCATCACGGA
>JAKBCY010000036.1 GCA_021807445.1 Pseudomonadota bacterium | reverse complement strand
GGACGCGTTGGCGCAGTTGCGTGGCAACCTTCTCGAGCCCTGGGTTGCGTACTGGGCGATTCAGCCCACGTTATCCCGCATGACCGAGGCTGATTTCGATGCGTTCAGCAGCGCCTATCCGGGCACTTACGTGCTTGACCGCCTGCGCAACGACTGGCTGCTGGAGCTCGGTCGCCGGCAGGACTGGGAAGACTTCGCCAAGGTGTATCCAGGCTTCATCATGCGCGATGACCCGCAGGTGCAGTGTTACAACCTGCAGCGTCAGTTTGAAACCCAGGGTCTGAATACGAGCGGCGAGCTCCTCACGCTGTGGACGGCGCAAGGCGCTGGTGGCCCGGGTTGCAACAGTGCGGCGCATAGTCTCCTGGAAGCGGGGAAGATCAGCCAACGCCAACTTTGGGTGCGCCTGCGGAGGTTCTTTGAGGATGGGCAGTTCAAGGTCGCGTTGAGCTTTGCGCAGAGCCTGCCCGTGGGAGCGTGGCAAGGCATCCAGACCGCATCTGCGAATCCGCTGCGTCTGGTGCTTGAAGCGGTACGCCAGGGCGTGCCGCGCCGGGGCATGCAGCGCCAGCTGCTGATGCTGGCGCTCCTGCGGTTGGCTGAGCAGGATCCCCAGCAGACCATGCGACTGCTGCTCTCGGGTCTGTCTGGGTTGCCGGTATCGGACCGGGCGGCGGTTGCATATCGCGCCGCGCGCAGTGGTGCCTTGCAATTGCTGCCCGATGCGGCGCTGTGGTTCAGCCAGGCCCGCCGCTTCGACCCCACCTACCGGCCGACGGACTCAACTCTGGAATGGATGGTGCGCGCGGCGCTGCGCGCACACGACTGGAAGTTGGTCGACCGGGCCAGCCGCCAGTTCACGGCGAGCTCGGCGCAGCGCGCCGACTGGACTTACTGGCACGCCACGGCGCAGCGAGAGCTCGGTCATCCAATCGAGGCCGAAGCGCTGTATGCACAGATTGCCTCGCCGTGGAGCTATTACGGCCAGCTGGCCACGGAAGGGCTCGGCATGAAAGTCAGTCTTCCCGCAAGCCTGTCTCCACCATCGTCCAAGGATGTGCGTGAACAGGCCGCCAATCCGGGTTTTCAGCGCGCTCTGGCGCTGTTTCGCCTCAATATCTACGAGTCAGCGGTGCGCGAGTGGAATTTTTCCCTGCGTGGACTGAATAACAACGAGATTCATGCCGCAGCACAAGTTGCATGTGATCAGAAGGTCTGGCTCTTGTGCATCAACACGAGCAAGCGGGTCCACGGCGGTGTTGACTGGGCGCAGCGCTACGCCATGCCCTACCGCGGAGCTATCGGTCGCGCCGCCAGGTCGAGCGGCGTAGGCGAGGCTTTTCTGTTTGGCCTGATCCGACAAGAATCGCGTTTCATCGCCGGGATCCGCTCTTGGGTCGGGGCCAACGGGTTAATGCAGCTCATGCCAACGACAGCGCGCTGGGTTGCGCGCAAGATCGGCATGGGCGACTACACGCCCGACCGCATCACGCAGGTTGACACCAACGTGAGGCTCGGGTCGGCCTATCTGGACATGCTTTTGCAGCGATTTGACGGGTCGGAGGCGATGGCCGCCGCGGGCTATAACGCGGGCCCAGGCAGACCGGAACGGTGGCGCAACATGGGCCTTCCCGAGCTTCCCGACCTGTCGGGTGCCATTTTCGCAGAGAACATTCCGATCCCCGAGACGCGCGACTACGTCAAGCACGTGCTGGCCAATGCCACGGTCTACGCGGCGCTCATCACCGGTCAGCCGCAATCCTTAAAATCACGCCTCGGCACCATTGGGTCGGCCGACCAGCAGCAGGCCAGTGCCGAGCCGCTGCCCTGAGGGGCAAGGCGCGCTGTGAGGCCAATGCCTGCAGCGCTAACAAAAAAGCAGGGAGGACCATGAAGAGCATCGTTGTTTTCGGGGGTTCAGGTTTCAT
Organism: Pseudomonadota bacterium; assembly: GCA_021807445.1. Classification (GTDB taxonomy): domain Bacteria; phylum Pseudomonadota; class Gammaproteobacteria; order Burkholderiales; family Burkholderiaceae_C; genus Thiomonas_A. The sequence goes on along the minus strand of JAKBCY010000036.1, from coordinate 14,570 downwards.
CGGTTCGCGGCTCGTGGCGCGCCTGAGCGCTGCGGGTTGCCAGGTCCGGGTGCCGACGCGCAGGCGCGAGCGCGCAAAGCACTTGCTGACACTGCCCACCGTGGATGTGGTGCAGATCGACACCTTCGACACCGCCACGCTCGAGCGCCTGCTGCACGGCCAGCAGGCCGCGGTCAATCTCGTTGGCATCTTGCATGACCGCACGGGCCGCCCCTATGGCCCCGGTTTCGCGAGGGCCCATGTGCGGCTGGCGCAAAACCTCGCCGCTGCCTGCGTGGCTTCGGGTGCCCGTCGGCTGCTGCATATGAGCGCGCTGGGTGCCGACAGCAATGGACCGTCGATGTATCTGCGCTCCAAGGGCGATGGCGAGACCGCGATTCGCGCGCAGCAGGGCTTGCTCTGGACCATCTTGCGCCCTTCGGTGGTATTCGGCCCCGGAGACACGTTTCTCAACGCTTTCGCGCGCGTGCAGCGCTTGCTGCCCGTGATCCCGCTGGGCGGCGCCCATGCGCGTTTCGCTCCGGTGTACGTGGGTGATGTTGTGCAAGCCGCCATGCATGCCTTGATCGGGCCTCAGGCTGACGCCACGATTGGCCGAACCTATGAACTCACAGGTCCCAAGGTCTACACCCTGGCCGAACTGGTCAAGCTCGCGGGTGTCTGGGCGGGTGTCAATCAGGGACGTGGTCGGCCTGTCATTCCCTTGCCGGCGCCGCTGGCGCGGCTCGTGGCATTTGGGATGGAGCTCGCTCCGGGCGAACCCTTGATGAGCCGTGACAACCTTGATTCCATGCGCGTGCCCAGTGTGGCTGGCACGGAGCTTCCGGGGTTCGCCGCTGAGCTCGGGGTGGCGCATCCGCACAGCCTTGAGGTGATCGCTCCTGACTATCTTGGCGGGCTCGATCCGCAAACGCGCTACGACCAACTCCGCGCCACAGCCGGGCGCTGAGGACGGCGGCGCAGTGTCATGCTGAATCTCATTATTGGTAACAAGAATTATTCCTCATGGTCCATGCGACCGTGGGTGTTGATGCGCCATTTCAATATTGCCTTTGCCGAGCGCAAGCTGCGCCTGGGCAGTGCCGAGTTTTATGCCAATCTGGCGCCCATTACGCCGACACAGACCGTGCCTGTGCTGATCGATGCAGACCTCGTGGTACCCGACAGCCTCGCCATCGTGGAATGCTTGGCCGAGCGATACGCACACCATCGCATCTGGCCGGCGGATGCCGCGCAGCGGGCGCGTGCGCGCGTGTTGTGCGCAAGCATGCATGCGGGTTTCCAGAGCCTGCGCGAGCATATGCCGATGAACATCGAGGCCAGCCTGCAGGGGATGGGCTGGAGCGTTGCGGTGCAGCGCGACATCGATCGCATCTGCACTCTGTGGGGTGCCGCTTTGCAGTCCAGCGCGGGGCCCTTCCTTTTTGGGGAGTTTGGTGCGGCCGATGCCTTCTACGCGCCGATCTGCGCGCGGTTTCGTACTTACGCGCCCAGGCTGCCCGACGCTGCCGCGGCCTATGTCCAGCGCGTGCTTGACACGCCGGCAGTGCGACAGTGGTGCGACGAGGCGCGTGCCGAGCATGATTTCATCGTGGACGACGAGCCCTACCGCTTGCGGCCGGACTGGACCTAGATCGTCACCCTTGCGTTCGATGCCATGCGCGGCCTGATTTGCCGCGCAGGTAGACCTGTTTCTGACGCTTTCTTTCTTACGCCTGACCTTACCCTTACCCATGCTCAATGCCGCCCAGGACCGTGCCGTTTCGCATTTGCATGGCCCTTGCCTGGTGATTGCCGGCGCCGGCAGCGGCAAAACGCGCGTCATCACCCACAAGATCGCGCGTTTGCTCAAGGCGGGCTATGCGCCGGGTGAGATTGCGGCGATCACCTTCACCAACAAGGCCGCAGCGGAGATGCGCGAGCGCGCCAGGTCTCTGCTCGACGACCGCAAGGCCGCCAAAGACCTGGTGATTGCCACTTTTCACGCCTTGGGTGTGCGCATGCTGCGCGAAGACGGGCAGGCGCTTGGGCTCAAACCCCAGTTTTCCATTCTGGACACGGACGACGTGGCCAGCCTCATACGCGAAGCCGGGGGTACCACTGACGCCAAGCTGGCTCGCGCCTGGCAATGGCGGATCAGCCAATGGAAGAGCGCCCTTCTCGACCCGCACGCTGCCGCAAGCCAGGCCCAGACGCCCGAAGACGCCCAGGTGGCCAAGGTGTGGCTGCGCTACGCGGAGCAATTGGCGGCTTACCAGGCCGTCGATTTCGACGACCTGATGGTGCTGCCGCTGCGCCTGTTGCAGGAGCATCCGGACGTGCGGGCGCGCTGGAATGCGCGCCTGCGCTATTTGCTGGTGGATGAATACCAGGACACCAGCGACGCGCAGTACAAACTGCTCAAGTTGCTGGCTGGCGAGCAGGGGCGGTTTACCGCAGTGGGCGACGACGATCAGAGTATCTATGGGTGGCGCGGCGCAACGCTCGATAACCTGCGCCAATTGCCTTTGGACTACCCCAAGCTGGAGGTGATCAAGCTTGAGCAGAACTATCGTTCGACCAACGCCATCCTGCGCGCGGCCAATGCGGTCATCGCGGCCAACCCCAAGCTCTACCCGAAGCAGTTATGGAGCGAGCATGGCGAGGGTGATGCCGTGGAGGTGCGCGAGGCCGACAGCGATGAAGACGAGGCGGAGCGCATCGTGGCACGCGTTCAGGCGCTGCGTGGCGGACGCGGTGCGAAGCTCTCCGATATTGCCGTGCTCTATCGTGCCAATCATCAGTCCCGCCCGATCGAGCAGGCGCTGCGGCGCGCCAACATCCCCTACGTGGTCAGCGGGGGGCAGAGCTTTTTTGACCGGGCCGAGATCAAGGACGTCTGCGCCTATCTGCGCTTGCTCGCGAACCCAGACGATGACCCGGCCTTTCTGCGGGCCGTGACCACGCCAAAACGCGGCATCGGTGCGGCCACGCTCAAGAGCCTGGGGGCTTTCGCGTCCCAGTGGAAGGTTTCGCTCTTCGAAGCCCTGTTTCGTGAGGCATTGCCAACAGTCGTGGGGCCGCGCCATGCCGAAGGCCTTCGCGAGTTTGCGCGCTTGATGCACGATATCGAATGGCGCGAGCGCACCGAGCCGGCCGGCCCCCTGCTGCGCGAACTCCTGGCCAGCATCGGATTCGAGGCGCATCTGCGTGAGACAGCCGACAACGAGCGCGAGGCAAGCCAGCGCTGGAGTAATGTGGGCGAATTTTGCGACTGGATCGCACGCAAAGCCGAGGAAGGCGGAGCCAGCTTGAAGCGCATGGCGCAGACGGTGGCACTCATCACGCAACTGGCCGAGCGCGGCGATCAGCAGGAAGCCGTCGCGTTGTCCACGCTTCACGCAGCCAAGGGTTTGGAATGGCAGCATGTCATTCTGGCAGGCTGCGAGGAAGGACTGCTTCCCTTCTTTACGGAAGATCGACCCCTGACAGAGACTGCTCTGGAGGAGGAGCGTCGCCTGATGTACGTCGGCGTCACGCGCGCGCGTCAAACCCTGGTTCTGTCCCACTGCCGCAAGCGCCGTGCGGCCGGACGCAGCAGCCGCAGTCCCGAGCCCAGCCGTTTTCTTGCCGACTTGCGAGCTGATCTGCCCAAAACCGATGGCCGCGCGGCAGCGCTTGCGCGTATTGCCGCGCTGAAGGCGCGCAAACTGGACCTGTCGGCGCAAGCCAGCTGATCGTGTGTATCGCGGCTTTGAAGGCAACGCGCACCGCTGCTGTCGTCACATAGCGGTGCGCCCCCGATCTGCAGCCCCGTGTTTTCGGGATTTTCGCCCCGAGGCGCGGCAGCCCGCCTGCGCACTCAAGGCTTTGTGCGTTCCCGGTGCACGTCGTGCGTCACGAATGGCCGTTCGGCGCTCGGCAAGGCGAACCACTGCGGGTGGGCCAAGGTGCGCTCCACGGTGCGAAGGCCGCTGTCCCAATGCGCTCGCATCGTGGCACGGCCGAATTGATAATCCTTATCTTGGCCGTCAAAAGGTTTGTCGCCATAGATCAGGTGAATGACGGTATAGCGCTTGTCACGCGCCATCTCTTCCACTTGGGCGCACAGCCCGTCGCGTTTGCGAACGTCGGGCGGGATGCGTTCCAGGAGGCTGCGCAGCACGTTGCGCTGCTCATGCGCATGGTGCAACACGTCGGTGATGGCGCGCGTGCGGCTGGAATACTGGATGTCCTTCACACGACTACTGACGTCAGCCAAGGTGCGCGGAGGCTCGCCGGCAGCGCTCCACAGATCCACCTGAAACACGAGCGTATGCGCGCGTGGGTGCCCTCCCAAGACCTGCGATAGCGGTGTATTGGAAACCAGCCCGCCGTCCCAGTACAAATCGTCACCGATGCGCACCGCAGGAAAGCCCGGCGGCAGCGCTCCGGACGCCATGAAATGCTCGGGACCCAGCCGCCCCTCCGTGGTGTCGAAGTACTCGAGGTTTCCCGTGCGCAGATTGACTGCTCCGACCGAAACACGCACAGCGCCACTGTTGAGAAGATCGAAATCCACCAATTCCTCAAGCGTTGCCCGCAAGGGTGCTGTGTCATAGACGCTGGCCTGGTCCGGCCCGATGCCGGGCAGCGGGCGCGGGACGAAAAAGCCCCGTTGTCCCTCAGTCAGTGCGCGCAGGCTTTGCAGTGGTGCCATCCAGGGCAAAGCCTCTTCGGGCATCAGCGATACCCAAGGTTCCTGCTCCCACAGCGTGGGGGGCAACAGCGGGGGTTGGGTCACTCGGTGCCAGAACTCACGCAAACGCTCGGCGCGGCGGTGCGGTGGGTTGCCTGCGATGATGGCGCAGTGAATCGAACCAATGGAAATGCCGGCTACCCAAGTCGGGTTGATGCCAGCCTCTGTCAGACCTTGCACGACGCCCGCTTGGTAGGCGCCAAGTGCACCGCCACCTTGCAGAACCAGCGCGATTTCCTCGAAGGCGGCTATGTGTGAGCGCAAGTCCCGTGGAGCTGCGTCGTTGCGGCCGCCACCGCTCTTGGGGTCCACGGACCGCGTGGGGTCGTGTTCGGTCGCTTTGACAGGCGCGGCAGTTCTGGCGGCTGCAGCCGTGCGTTTGCGTGCTGTGGGCGTATTCACTGCATGCACCAGCCGTGGCTGACGATGATGGACTGGCCGGTCAGCGCTGCAGTGGGGAACGCGGCGAGGAACAGCGCGGTTTGCGCCACATCGTCGAGCGTGGTGAATTCACCGTCTACAGTGTCCTTGAGCATCACGCTTTTGATCACCTGATCCTCCGTGATACCAAGCTCCTTGGCTTGTTCCGGGATCTGCTTGTCAACCAGCGGCGTGCGCACGAAGCCGGGGCAAATCACGTGGGAGCGCACGCCTTTCGGTCCGCCCTCCTTGGCCAGGACCCGTGCCAAGCCCAAAAGACCATGCTTGGCGGCGACGTAAGCGCTCTTGAGCTTGGAGGCCTCATGGGAGTGCACCGAACCCATATAAAGGACCACGCCGCCGCGTTGATCCTGATACATGCTTTTCAGCGCTGCCTTGGTTGTGAGGAAGGCGCCGTCGAGATGAATGGCCAGCATCTTCTTCCAGTCGGCAAAAGCGTAATTCTCAATTGGGTTGACGATCTGGATGCCTGCGTTGGATACCAAAATGTCGATCGGTCCGAGCGCGGCCACGGCCTTGTCGAAGCCGGCGTTCACCTGATCTTCGTTGGTGACATCCATGGCAACGCCGACCGCCCGTCCTCCGGCATCCAGGATTTCCTTGGCTGTGGCGTCGGCGCCCGATTGGTTCAGATCGGCCACCGCGACCGCGCAGCCGGCCTTGGCGAAGACCAGTGCCATGTTCTTGCCGATGCCGCTGGCCGCGCCCGTAATGAGGGCAGTTTTGCCTTGCAGGCTAGTCTGGGTGATTTGCATGGGAATCTCCTGATGGGAAAGTTTCGCGTTCGGCCACGTTGTTCTTGCACGCCATCTCAAAGCATACGCGCGCTTTTGTGCAGAGCACCATTCATCCAAACCCGCCAAAGTGGTCTTCGGATTGCCAATGGGATCAGCCGGACACCGGCGATTGTGGGCGCTGGGCCTTAAGGTCTTCTGAAACTTGCGATCAATTACATACACTGACATCCATGGGCAGCGACCCAGTGGCCCCTTCCCGCGGCCGGCATCCGGGCCTCTGCAGGCGCGGTGCCGTGCAATTTTGGCGCAAGGCGCCGAAAATGGTGCGTTGCGATATTCCATGGCCCAACACCACGGGCCCCTTCTCCGTGTTCCAGACCACGTCCTATGACTTCACATCTGTTTTCCGCGATCCAACTCGGGCCTCTGGCCCTGGCCAATCGAATCATTGTCAGTCCAATGTGTCAGTACAGCGCCGAGCATGGCAGCGCAGGGGCTTGGCATCGGGTGCATCTGGGGCAGATGGCACAAAGTGGCGCCGGCTTGCTGATCATCGAAGCCACAGCCGTTGAGGCAGAGGGGCGTATCACGCCAGGCTGCCTCGGGTTGTATTCCGATGCGAATGAACGTGCGTTGCGCGCCGTGCTGGATGACGTGCGCAGTTTCAGCGACATGCCCATCGGCATCCAGCTTTCGCATGCCGGGCGCAAGGCATCAAGCGCGCGGCCGTGGGATGGGGGGCAGCTGCTTACGCTGGAGCAAGGAGGGTGGCCGACCGTGGCGCCTTCGGCGATCGCGCATGGGCCGCACGAGGTGCCGCCATTGGCGCTGGACGCCGCAGGGCTCGCGCGTATCCGCCAGGCGTTCGTGGACGCCGCCAATCGCGCGGCGCGACTCGGCCTGCAGGCGGTGGAATTGCATTGCGCCCATGGTTACCTTCTGCACCAATTTTTATCGCCAATCGCGAACGGCCGCAAAGATGGCTATGGCGGCAGTAGTGACAATCGCATGCGCTATCCCTTGGAAGTGTTTGACGCCGTGCGCGCGGCGTTGCCGCCGTCGATTCCCGTGGGCGTTCGGGTGTCCGGCATGGATTGGATCGACGGCGGCTGGGACTTGGAGCAGACCACCGCGTTCGCCGAGCAACTCAAGAGGCGTGGCTGCGCCTGGATTGACGTGTCCTCGGGCGGTATTTCGCCCTTGCAGAAAATTCCCGTTGGTCCCGGCTACCAGGTTCCGTTGGCGCAAGCCGTACGGCGGGCGACCGGTTTGCCCACGATGGCCGTTGGTCTGATCACTGAGGCGCATCAGGCAGAGGCGATCGTGCAGAAGGGCGACGCCGACATGGTCGCGCTTGCCCGCGCGATGCTTTGGAATCCGCGCTGGCCTTGGCATGCGGCAGCAGCGCTTGGAGCTACCGTCACGGCCCCTCCGCAATACTGGCGCAGCGAGCCGCGCGAGGCGCGCGGCGTTTTTTCCGGTGCCAGCATCGGGCAGCGCTGATCGGATCAGGGTTAACGGGCTTCCCGTGAACGGCGGCCCAGCGTGGCGGAGAGCAGGCGCGCCGATTGGCAGCAGAAAACGAGTGTTTCGTGAACTGATTCACGATCCGTGCGATTTCTTTGCGGTTTGCGCCCCTTTTCGGGATTTTCTTTCCCAATAATGGGTACAAGCCTGCACATCGCGGTCCACCATTCCTGGGTGCGCCTGATGCGCGTGGCTTCCAGATCACATCATGGACGACCCAGCCACGCTTCCGCTTGTGCCCACTGAGCCCTCAACGGCGCAGAGGACTCGCAAACCATCACGCCCAAGGGCGCCGACATTGGCGGACCTTGGCTGGCGGCTGCTGGGGGGCGCAGCGGCGCTGTTTGCGGTCCTTGTCAGCTTGTGGTTGTGGTCGTCGTGGGAGAACATGCGGCGCGAGCAGGAAGAGCGCACCCAACTCACGGCGACCTTGCTCGCCGTGAATGCGGACACAACTTTTCTGCGGATCCGGGATGACTTGCAGCAACTCGGCGACGTGTTGCAAAGTGTCGGTGCGCCGCACAATCCCGTGGGCATGGCCGCTGCTCTGGAAAACTTTAAGGCGCACCACCCGGGGCTCGGGGGCGCCAGCGTCATCCTGCCCGACGGACAGATTGCGCTCACCACGGCGCGCCCCAAGGGCGGCGAGCTACCCAACGTGATGGTCAGCCCGGGCTACGCGGACTATCGCCAGGATTTTGCCTTAGCCCTTGTCACGCAGGGCTTGAGTATCGGCCGGCCGCAATATGGATTGCTGCTCCGACAGTGGTTTATTCCGTTGCGCTACCCGGTACGGACTGCCGGCGGGGATGTGCAGTTCGTGGTGCAGACCAGCTTGCTGCTGGAGCATCAACAGTCGCTGTGGCGGGGACTTTCGCTCAAGCGTGACGTGGCCATGGGGCTGCTGCGCGATGACGGCTGGTTGATCAGCCGCTATCCGGATGCCGGGGGCGCGGGATGGGTCTACCGCACCCGAGTCACGGGTGCATTAATGCAGGAGCTCGCGCGTGGTGGCGCGACGGGCTCGGGCGTGTACACGGGCCTGACGGTGGATGGTCAGCAGCGCGACGGGGCTTGGGCGCGGCTACAGAACTTTCCAGTGGTGGCTTTTCTCTCATACCCGCGCTCGGCTATTGTTGCCATGTGGTGGCGCCAGGTCAGGTTGCCCTTTTTTCTTCTCGCCGGCACACTGGTTCTCCTGCTTGCGCTGTACAAAGGGTTCATGCGCCATTTCGTGCGACGCATGGTGCGCATTCGCAAACAGATGGAGTTTGTGCGTGCCGAGGAACTGCACAGCAGCGGCGTGGCCGAGATCGACGCGCTGCTGCGCAAACTGGTGCGTTCACGCGAGCAGATGCGCCGCTTCGCGCGGAACCGGGAAAAGACCCTGCTCAAGGCCGCGCAGGCTGGTACCTACACCCGCATGGCGCACAACGGCGTTCTCGTCGCGGTCGACTCCAGCTTTGCGCGCATGCTGCATCGCCCCGCGCGCAAGCTGATCGGGCGCGAATGGGACGAACTTTTCACCACTGCGGCAGCGGAGAACGCTGGCGACGTCAGCGCAATGGCAATGGATAGTGGGCGACGACTGGTGTGGACTCGTGGCTCGAATGGGGGCACGGTCTGGCTTTCGCTGGCTGAACATGCCGAAATGACGCCACAGGGGCAAAAGGTGCTGCACGGTCTGGCCATCGACGTGAGTGAGCGCGAAAACCTCCTGCGCGCAGTGGAACGGCAGTCGCACCGCTTGCAAACCCTCTGGGAGCTGGCCGCGGGAGCAAGCGAGGATCCCACGCATTCCGATGCGGCGGATCCGATTGCCCGCATGTTGGCGCAGGGTCGTGACGCCCTAGGCCTTCAAGCAGCCATCATCTGCCTGCGCTTGGACGAGCAGTGCCACATGCTGTACGTGCAAGACGTGCATAACCGATTCAGGCAGGGCCAGACCCTTTCGGCCAATCACCCGTTGTGTGCCTGTGACGATCATTCTGATGGGTCGCTGTGGATCGCCGACACGAACCGCTACCCGGGGCTTGCTGGCATCGCGGGTGTTGGCTCCGTGATCCGGTTGCCCTTGACCCAGGCGCACCAGACCCTCGGCTGTTTGCTGCTGCTTGGGGACGCACCACAACGCGACGGCTTTGATCCTGCCGATTGCCAGTACGCAGAGCTGCTGGCCGCATGGTTTGCGCGGGTCCTCTATGACCGCAACCAGCGCGACAGCCTGCTCAGCCAGGCCTACACCGACGGACTCACAGGGCTGCTCAATCGCCGCGCCGCGCAACTGCGCATGGACGAGGCGCTCCAGGCCATGCGTCGGGGTGGTTCATCATTCAGCGTGGCGCTGTGCGATCTGGACCATTTCAAGCTCGTGAACGACGAATGTGGCCATTCAGCGGGCGACGCTGTGCTGCGCCAGATGGCGACCACCTTGCGCCAGGGGGCCCCGCGTGGCGGTTGGGTGGCACGGTGGGGAGGCGAGGAATTCCTCATCATGCTGCCCGGCATGAACACGGCAGCGGCAGCTGCGGCGATGGATGTCCTGCGCAGCCGCGTGGGCCAGCGGCCATTCCTGGTCTCCGAGCGCAGCCTGCATGTCACGCTCAGCATCGGCATTGGCACGCTGCAGGGCCCCCAGGACGAAATTGTGCGCGTTCTGACCGAGGCGGACGACAGTCTCTACGAGGCTAAGCGCCAAGGTCGCAACCGCGTGATCGCCATGCGCTAAGGGCTCCCGGCATTCAGCGGCGTCGATCGGCTGTGTCCGTATCCTGTGCGAGCAGCCAGCGATACAGCGTCTTGCGGTCAGCGTCGAGCATCTCGGCCACCACGGCTGCGGCGCGCGATGCGGGCAGTTCACGGGCCAGACGTAGCAGCCAGCGCTGGGCCTGCGCATTGATTTCCTCTGGTGTCGTCGCCGGTTGCAGCACCAGCACGAACTCCCCTTGAGCGTGCTTCGGATCTGCGTGAAGCCAATCGAGCAAGGTGGTCGGGGTGCCGGAAACATACGTTTCAAACTGCTTCGTCAACTCCTTTGCCAGCACGATGCTCGGGGCGGCTGCAAGCGCCGAAGTGAGACGTTGCAGATCTTGCAAGCTGTCGATGATGCGGTGAGGGGTTTCGAAACACACGACCGCTCGGGGGCTCGAGAGTTGCTCACGCCAGAACCCGATGCGCTGCTGCTGCGTTGCAGGCACGTACCCGGCAAAGGTGTATCCGCCATCAAGCTCGAGCCCACAAGCGCTAAGGGCGGTTGTCACGCTGCTGGCGCCGGGCAGGGCGAAGACCGGATGGCCGGCCGCGCGTGCGTTGCGCACCAGCACTGCACCCGGATCATTGACACCTGGTGTGCCGGCATCGCTCACAAAGGCTACGCATTGCCCGGTTGCCAGCAGGTCAAGCATTTCGCCCGCAGCGGCCTGCTCGCGGTGGCGGTCCGCACGCAGCAGGGGTTTGGAGATCCCATAGGCCTGCAGCAATCGCTGTGCCATGCGCGTGTCTTCGGCCGCGACCACGTCGCAACGTTCCAGCATGGCCAGGGCTCGCAGGGTCATGTCGGCCAGATTGCCGATGGGCGTGGCCACCACCAAAAGGCAGCCGGGTGGAAGGTGCTGTCCGCGGCAAAAGGAACGCGCCGCAGCCAGCGGGGCACAGGTCGGGACGGGTGGAGCAGTCGAGGCAGAAGATGACATGGCATGACACCGGGCAAGGCACGCGGTGCGTCCGCCATCGCGCATGGGCGCCGCCGGATCGCGCGAGCTCAATCCATCTGCAGCGGGGGCTGCAAACAATGTAGAGTGCCATTATCCGACGAGCCGCCCGAAGGTTGTGCTGCCGCCATCGAGTCCTCGTCTGCGCGCGGCGCACCTCGGGGCGCCGCCCAAGCGCTGGGGGGGCGCTTGCAGCCGCGCTCTCACCATCCACGGCAGCCATTTTCCGGCGTTGTGCCAACGCTTGACGTCGGCCGCGTCGACGCGATGCAGGGTCGCGCTTCGCACGGGGATCGCAAGCCGCGGAATAATGCAGGTTTTTGCAGGCTCCACCACTATGCTCGAACAACGTATCCAACGGCAGTTTCAAGAAAGCGCCCAGCTCAAGCAGCAGGCTGGTGCGTTGCTGGCCGAGCCCATGGCACAGGCTGTCGCCTGCATGGCCAACGCGCTGAGCAACGGCGGCAAAATCCTGGCCTGTGGCAATGGAGGGTCGGCCGCGGATGCTCAGCATTTTGCAGCGGAGTTGATCGGCCGTTTCGAGCGCGAACGCCCGGAGCTTGCTGCCATCGCGCTCACCACGGACACATCCATTCTTACCGCGATTGCCAACGACTATGGCTTCGAGCAGGTCTTTGCACGTCAAGTGCGCGCGCTCGGCCAGCAGGGCGACGTGTTGGTGGCCATCTCCACCAGCGGCAACTCGCCCAGCGTGGTGGAGGCCGTGCGCGCGGCGCAGGAGCGCGACATGCTGGTGGTGGGCATGACGGGCAAGGGTGGGGGGCAAATGACGGCGCTGCTGCGTGATGTCGATGTCCACCTTTGCGTGCCGCATGACCGCACGGCGCGTATCCAGGAGGTGCACCTGCTCATGCTGCACTGCATCTGCGACGGGGTAGACTGGACACTGATGGGCGACCAGGAGAACACTGCATGACAAACCGTACTGAAATTCACCGCACACGTGTGCGCGCCAGATCTCATTTTTCTCTCCCGCGCGCAGGCTTGGTGCTGATGGCGGCGATTGCTGCCACGCAACTGCAGGGCTGCTTCGTGCTCGGCGCCGCAGCCGTGGGAGGCACGGCGCTGGTTGCCACCGACCGCCGCACCGCAGGGGCACAGCTCGAGGATCAGACCATTCAAGTCAAGGCAGCTTCGCAGATCAGCGATGCTTTGCGCGGCAATGGCAATGTCAGCGTCAACAGCTATAACCAGCAGGTTCTGATTACTGGCCAAGTCCCGACCGAAGCCTATAAGAAGCAGATTCAGCAGATCGTCTCCAACATCGCGAACGTCAAGGCCGTCGCCGACGAGGTGGTGGTCGGCCCCAACTCGACTTTGGGTGAGGAGGCCAATGACACCTACATCACCTCCAAAGTTCGGGCGTCCTTCATCGACGATAAGCAGCTCTACTCTCAGGCATTCAAGATCACCACGTCAGCGGGGATCGTGTATCTGCAGGGCATTGTCACCCAGGCCGAGGCTGACCAAGCTGCCGCCGTGGCAAGCTCCGTGTCCGGCGTGAAAAAAGTCGTCACCCTGTTCAATATCATCACGCCCCAGCAGCTGCAAGCGATCTACAGCCACACCTCATAGAGCTCCATCACGCCGGCCGGTTCTGCGCCGACAACACCTTCCACGCCTTGAGGCTTGGTTGTCGCCTACGGAATGCGCGCCGGTGAAATCGTCCCCTTTTCGATCCCAACCAAGGTGAATCTGCCATGAGTTTGCTCCAAGTTCCCGCCGGCAAAGGCCTGCCCGACGACGTCAACGTGATCATCGAGATCCCGGCAGGCGCGGCACCGGTGAAGTATGAAGTGGACAAGATTTCGGGCGCGCTCTTCGTCGACCGTTTCTTGTCCACTGCGATGCACTATCCCTGCAATTACGGATATATCCCGCAAACGCTGTCGGAGGACGGCGACCCGGTGGACATGCTGGTCGTCACCCCGGTGGCGCTGGTCCATGGCTGCGCCATCCGTTGCCGTCCTGTGGGCATGCTTCAGATGACGGACGAAGCCGGCCCCGACGCCAAACTCATTGGTGTGCCGGTGGACAAGCTTTGGCCGGGCTACAAGCACATTCACAAGCCCGAAGATCTTGGCGAAACGCTGCTCAAGCAGATCGAGCATTTCTTTCAGCAATACAAGGCGCTGGAAGCCGGCAAGTGGGTCAAGACCAATGGCTGGGCCGGATTGGACGCGGCGCGTGCCGAGATCACGGCAAGCAGCCGGCGCTACGCCGCGATCAAGTAATCAGGGCCGTTTCCCGGGTCAGCGGTGTTCAGGTTTGCCGCGCCCCTGCGCGGTCCGATGGCGCCGTACAGGCGCAGCAACGCTGCGCCCAGCTTCTTCAGGTGGGATGGGCGCGGTGATCCACACGAGGCGCGTGTATGGAAGGCCGGCAAGGTTATGGCTAGCGCGTGCCCCAAAGCGATGAAACGCCGATGATCGGGCCGAGCACCTCAAAAACCAAGCTGGCCGCTGCCCGCGCCGGGCTGCTGCTCGCGGGCAGCGCGGTGCTCGGGCTGGTGTTGATGAATAGCCCGCTGGCGCCAGGATGGGTGCGGTTTCTGCATGCCGCTTGGGGCGTGCATCTGGGCCCCGTGCATCTGGTGGAAAGCAATTTGCTATGGATCAACGATGCGCTGATGGCGCTGTTTTTCCTGCAGGTTGGCGTGGAAATCAAGCGTGAGTGGCTCTTCGGCGCCTTGGCCGATGCGCGGGCGCGCGTCTTGCCTGTTGCGGCCGCTTTGGGTGGCATGGCGGTGCCGGCGATGGTCTTTGTTGCCATCAATGCCGGGCATGCCAAGGCGCTTGCCGGATGGGCCGTGCCCGCTGCAACCGATATCGCGTTCGCGCTGGGTTTCATGGGCCTGCTGGCGCGTAGCTTGCCGCCGCAAGCCAGGGTCTTTCTCACGGCGGTGGCCGTGCTCGACGATCTGGGCGCAGTTCTGATCATCGCTGCCTTCTACACGTCGCAAATTTCCGGTCCCATGCTTGGGACGTCGGTTGCAATCGTGCTGCTCATGGTGCTCCTTCAGGGCTTTGGCGTGCGCCGCGCCTGGCCTTATCTGTTGCTGGGGCTTGTGTTGTGGGGGACGGTTCTCAAGTCGGGTGTGCACGCGACAGTGGCCGGCGTACTCGTCGGGATCCTGTTGCCGCAAACCCGTGAGGGCGGTGCTGGTGTCGATGTCGAACGCGCCCTGGCGCCTTTCGTGGCTTGGCTGATTCTGCCGCTTTTTGCGCTGGCCAATGCCGGCGTCCAGCTGCGTGGGTCCGGCTTGGCCCTGCTCGGGCATGGTGTCACTTTGGGGGTCGCGCTTGGTCTTGTACTGGGCAAGCCAGTGGGCATCTTGGCCGGTGTGGGCGCAACCGTCATGGCTATGGGTGCCCTGCCGCCGGGATTCGACTGGCGACTCATGTTTCCCATTGCTGC
>JAKBCY010000244.1 GCA_021807445.1 Pseudomonadota bacterium | reverse complement strand
CCAGGCGCACGCGGACTTCCAGATCGTCATCTCCTACAACCCCGGTTACCAGAGTTTGATGAAGGATCTGAAGCAGTCCACCAAGCAGCGATTCGGCGGGCTGGATTTCACTTATCCCGAGCACCCCGTCGAGACGGAGATCGTGGCCCATGAAAGTGGTGTTGCCGCCGACGTGGCCGGCAAGCTCGTGTCCATCGCCGAACGCTCGCGGAACCTCAAAGGGCACGGGTTGGACGAAGGCCTGTCCACCCGCATGCTGATCTATGCCGGTAGCCTGATCGCAAAGGGTGTCGACGCGAGGTCGGCCTGCCGCGTCGCGCTCGTGCGGCCGATCACCGACGACCCTGACATGCGCGACGCCCTGGATGCTGCGGTGAGCACGTTTTTCTGATGGCAGTTTCCCCACGATCGGAGGCGTGAGCCATGGCGATCAATCTTGAAGATTACGCGGAATACATCGAAGACCTCTCGGAGCATAGCCGCAGCGCGCTCAAGTCGGCTTGGCAAGAGGCTGTGAAGGTCCTAAGCCCGCGAGGGCTCGATAACTACATCAAAGGCGCTGGCGCGCTAAGGCGTCTGGGCAAGGGCGACTCCTTGGTGGAGACATGGATCGAACACGCGCCGCTCGTGGCCAAGGAGGTGAGCGAAGACGTGGTGGGTGAACTCGCAACGGCTGCGCTCACGCTGGCATCCAAGACTTCTGGCGTGGTCATTGAACTGTTGCTGGCCACGGCCCCCACCGCGGCCAAGCGCCTGGGCGATGCGCAGCTGTTCGTGAATTACCTCCAATTTATCAACAGCCTCATTGCCCAAGCGCCGCGTGGTGTGCGTCCAATGCTGGAGACGCTTGACGTGCTGTTGCAGCAACTTACGCTTGGCGGCTTGCGCCGTTGGGCGCTGTGGGGTGCGCACGCGCATCGAACGGACTACGAGGCGCAAATTCTGTACTTTGCGCTGGAGTCCAAGGAATCGTTGGCCATGTTGCAAAAGGAGCGTAAGGGAACGCTTCTCGTGGATGTGCAGCGGCGCATCAATATGTATCTTCGTGCCTTATGGGCGCGTGATTTCTTCATGCGCCCGACCTCGGGCGACTTCGAGACCCGTGAGGGTTATAAGCCTTTCATTGAAGACTACCTGCTTCACCTGCCGGACGCCTTTGACGATGTAGACGGCGTGCCAGGCCTGGAGCTCTATCGCGCCGCTGCGGCGCACTGCGCCGCGCACGTGGTGGAGACACGCACACCCATCTCGGCCGAGGCGCTTAATCCGCTCCAGATGGCGGTCATTTCCGTCATTGAGGACGCCCGGGTCGAGACACTATCCATACGCCGATTTCCAGGGCTGAAAATGCTTTGGTCCAAGCTTCACACGGCGACACCGGCCATGAACGCCACAGTGGGCGACTATCTCAATCGCCTCGCCCGCGCTTTGCTTGATGATGCCTATGTGGACGCCGATCCTTGGATCGCGGAGGGCAGGGCACTGTTTGCCCAGTCGCGCGATGCACTAGGCAATAACCAGATCTCATGGGATGTTGGTGTGACGCTGGCCCATAAACTGCTGGCCAAACGACTTCCATTCAATGCTCGCAGCGATGTGCTCACCGCCCCCTACCGCGATGACAATCGCTATTTTTGGGAGTTCGAGGAGTTCGACTTCGACAAGGCGGCCAATGCCGGCTATGAAACCGTCAAGCAGGTGCGCAAGCACGTAAACGTGATGGAAATGGCCAATGAGATTGATGTCGAGAACGCCGGTGATGATGCGGAGGAGATCTGGGTCCTCGACACGGAGATGTTTCCTTACGAGGATATGGGTCGAAGCTTCAACGACATGTGGGGCAAGGAACCGCAATCCGAACCCTTTCACTACGCGGAGTGGGACTATCAGATTCAGCTTGAGCGCCCGGCCTGGGCGACGGTGCTCGAGCGCCGAGGCAAGATGGGTGAGTTGGCAACCATTGATGCGATCGTCGCGCAGTACAAGCGGGAAATCCATCGCATGAAGTTTCTGCTCGACGCCATGCAGCCTCAAGGCGTGCAGCGCATTCGCAAGCTGGAGGATGGTGACGAGATCGATATCAACGCGGCAGTCGCGGGCTTCATCGACATGCGCATGGGACATCAGCCCGATCCCCGCATCATGATGCGCAGCGTGCGTAAGACACGCGACTTTTCCATTCTTGTGCTGCTCGACCTGTCCGAGTCCACCAACGAAAAAGTCGCGGGGCAGGACTATACGGTGCTTGATCTCACGCGCCAGGCTTGTGTGCTTTTGGCCGATGCAATCAGCAAAGTTGGCGATCCATTTGCGATCCATGGATTCTGTTCGGACGGACGGCATGAGGTGCAGTACTTGCGATTCAAAGACTTCGACCAGGAGTGGAGTGGCGAGCCCAAGGCGCGTCTGGCCGGAATGACAGGCCAACTCTCCACCCGAATGGGTGCGGCCATACGGCATGCCGGGCACCATCTCAAGCTGCAGCGTTCGGCGAAAAAGCTGCTTATCGTCATTACGGATGGCGAACCTGCAGACATCGATGTGCGCGATCCGCAGTATCTGCGGTTTGACACCAAAAAAGCGGTCGAGGATGTGGCCAAACACGGTGTCGTCACCTACTGCATGAGCTTGGACCCACGGGCGGATCAGTACGTATCGCGCATCTTCGGCCAAAAAAACTTTATGGTCGTCGACCACGTCCAGCGGCTTCCGGAAAAGCTGCCGCTGCTGTATGCAGGGTTGACGCGTTGATGCCTCAAAGGGTCAGTCCGCGGTGGGGCGTTTGAATCTGAGACAGTGCGCAGGGAACGGCCGCCATGTCCTGGTTTCACGCCAAGGACTGCCAAGCGTGTCCCTCAAGCGTATCCTTCAGCGTTTGGGCGTGCGGCGGCTCGCCCAACCATATTGCGTTCCCAACCTACAACCTTATGACGAAGCAATCCGCATCCATGGACAAATACGTTGGCCTCGAGAAGGATAAGCACGGCATCACCCAACTTGGCCGCGTCGTGCTCGATGCTCGGCTATTTGGCTTCATCCCTGATACCGAAGATTGCGGTGGCTGGGACATTGGTCGTATGCAGGCTCTCATGGACCGCGTAGACAAGCAATGGGATCAGTATGGGAATCTTCCCAGCCGGCTGCCACCGGCTCTTGCAGAGCGCCATACGCTTATCTACACGCAGGCCATTGCAGACGCGAAGAAGCGCGGCTGGAATGCCGAGCTTGGAGACGATGAGTGAGCTTCACCTCGGCCCCGTGGCGGCAGGGAGCGTTCAACCCTCGTGATTTGGGTCAGGCTGGGATTGCCCGCGGCGTTTGGCGTTGAAGTGCAATACTTTGGCGGGGCCGTCGATGCGCTGTTTGGCTGACAGCGCTTGCAAAGCGAGCTGAAATTCGCGAGGCAGGCGGCGCATGGCCTCTGCCGCGGTGTCTTCGTAGCTCACCGACTCAAAGGCCACAGGCTGGTCCAGGGCAGTTCTCGCATGGGTCTGGAACGAAACCCAGGCCAGCATCGCCCAGCACTTGTGTTCACTATCGAGGAACACAAACTCCTCGGCGTCGAGGATGGCCAGCACTTGCATCGATCGAATGGGCACGAAGGCGATACCGTTGGGGCTTCGCGCCTGGAGGGAGCGGCCGAGGTTATATGTCGCGGCAGGCATGGTGCGGTGCTCGCGGGCGATGGGCGAGGCGCGGTAGACGGTTATGTCCATGGACGCTCCAGATCAGGTTGTAAAGCTTTCATGAGATTCCTGCGCAGTAGACGGCTTCTTGGAGCTGGCCGGCCGCGCTGAAGATCAACTCAGCCCTCCACTTTGAGCAATGCAGCCAGAGATAGTGCACGCTCTTCG
>JAKBCY010000035.1 GCA_021807445.1 Pseudomonadota bacterium | reverse complement strand
CCAGCTTCCCGGCTGCATCGCGGTCCTCGCGCTCACGCCAAGCAACGGCGAGCTCGCGCTCTTCCTCGACGCTCAGCATGGGCATGCGGTTGACGGCTGAAATATAGGACTCCAAGTTGCCTAAACTCGGCACTTGGGCTGGAAAGCCAACGGCAAATGTCCCTGCTCCGGCCAGCGGCAAGCTGGCCGTTTGCCGCAAGGTTAAGGCACCTGTTTGAGCCATTTGCATACTCCTCTGTCTAGCCATTGCAAAATTTTAGCACTCGCGACGTAAGAGTGCTAACCCGTCGGCGAGTTCCACGCATCGGCCCAAAACCCTTCGCGACCTCGGTCTAGCTGCGTGTCTCAAGTTTGATCGGTTGCGCGGCAGACCCTGCCGTTCAGCCAGGTGAGAAGGCCAATCCAGCCGGACCTTGCCTGCGATGGCTTCGGCGGCGGTGGCGTGGAACGCGATCGCTGGGCCTTCGCAACCTGCAGCCACCACCCAGGTGGAGCGCCAGATCACGAGAAGCCAAGCCAAGGTGCGCCTTGGCCGGCGTCCTGCCGGCATTTCCCCGCTCAGTTTATGCCGCGGGGTCGCATGCGCGAGCCGAGCACGATGTGGCCGAACCCGGCCACTCCGAGCGCTGCGAGCAGCGCGGCGCAATAGGCCGAGGCAACGCTGAGATGCGGAAGCTCCATAGCGACAACGAGGTTAAAAGCCGCCGCGCCTAGTGAACCCAAAATAATGCCGCGCAGTAGCACCCTTGTCGGCTCTGGCCCCGCCTGTCGGTGTGTAAAACCGCCCATAATGGCCGACAAAACTGGCAACGTGGCCAGCATGCCGCTCCACGTCGGGCCAAGGTGCGCTGCTGCGGCCGTGATACCGATCACCGCCATCAGTGCGAACACCATCCGAGCAGGCAGATCCCACCATGGGTGGGGTACCGGTGCCCCTGGAGCCTGACCGCCAACAAGCAAAACCAGACCCAGTAGAACTGGAAAGACCATCGTGGCCGCCAAACCTGGGTGCTGCGGAACTCGCGCGAGTACAGTGAACAAAACCGCGCTCGCTACCGTCGCCGACGCCATGGCCGGCAGCCATTGCGTGCCACGCGCCGCACGAGCGTAAGTGGCACAGAACCCGGCCATGGCGATAAGACCGAGCAAAGTCCCGACTGCCGCCTTGGCCGCAAACACCGGGCCATTTTGCAGGGCCAGAAAAACCGACAATGGCGCCGAGGTCACGGGCAACCCCGTGAACAGGCCGCCGACGGCGCCGCCATAACGGCGTTGAAGGAGAGTGGCCCCGCCGATCAATAGAGGCGTGACGACAATCTTGAATAGCAAAAGGCTCATGGACTGCCCAGTGTAGCCCGCGAAACCCTGGCGCATCCAAGGCCGTCAACACGCTGATGACGCGCCTGGGCGGACCAACCGTGGCTTGACTCAGCCCTCACCCGGCCAAGCAGGGCATCGCCTAACGACGAGCCGATGGCCGGCACGCAATCTGGCCTTCACGGACCCGGACAGTGCGCTTTGCTGCGCCCGGACCGTTGCCCGACCGACCCGACAAACGCCGACGAACGCTCCCCCCGGTGAACCTCTGTTGAGGCCGCAACCCTGGGGGCGTTCATTCACTCGCAGCGGCGGATGCCTGCCTGCAGTCACAAGGCCGGTGCAACCTCAGTTGCGCGCAGCAACGTGAGGCCGTGTGAGGTCAGCCAACGCAAGGCGCTGCCGGCCCGCCGCATCAAAATTCTCGGCTGCCAGCCATTGCTGGTGCGCAGAGCGCAAAGTGGGCCACTCTCCATCGAGCACGGCATACCAAGCCGTGTCTCGGTTGCGCCCCTTTACGACCGCGGCCTGGCGGAACAACCCCTCGTAGCGGAATCCCAGGCGCTGCGCCGCGCGTCTGGATGCGGCGTTCAGCGCATTGCACTTCCACTCCACGCGTCGGTATCCGAGAGCAAAGGCGTGGTCAAGCAGCAGAAACAGCGCCTCGGTTGCGGCAATGGTGCGCTGAAGGCGCGGCGCGAATGCCAGGTGACCGATCTCGATGCAACCGTTCTTCGCGTCGATCCGCAAATAGGCTGCCACACCCCGCGGCTGACCGCTCTCGAGCTCGACAATGGCAAAGAACAACGGGTCAGCACTGCCACATTGCTCCTCGACCCACGCCTGATAGGTCCCGGCGTTTTCAAAAGGCCCATAAGGCATATACGCCCACATGCGCCCGGCAAGGTCCTCAGCAAATGCCCGGAACAGAGCGGCACCGTGGCCAGGTTGCAGCGCCTCCAGGCGAGCATGCTGGCCACACAGCAACGGATGCGCCGGCACCGGTGGCGGCGTCCAACCCGGCAAAGCGGCGCCGAGCGGCGGATCTTGCGATGGCGGCGGCATGCGTCGGTCCGGTGTGGTCAAGCAGAAATGCAGTCAGCCCACGAGCGCCTGCGCGAAGGCGCGGGCATCAAACGTCTGCAAATCCTCGAGCGATTCACCCACACCGACGAAGTAGATCGGCACGGGCCTCTCGCGCGCAATGGCTGCAATCACACCGCCCTTGGCGCTGCCGTCAAGCTTCGTGAGGATGATGCCCGTCAGCTTCAAGGTGTCGTCGAAGGCGCGGAGTTGCGCTAGTGCATTCTGGCCATTGGTGGCATCAATGACCAAGATGGCTTCATGGGGGGCGCCCACCATCGCCTTGCCCACCACGCGCTTGACCTTAGCCAGTTCGTCCATCAGGTGCTGCTGCGTCGGCAAGCGGCCAGCCGTATCCACGATCACCACATCCATGCCGCGCGCGCGCCCCGCCGTCACAGCGTCAAAGGCGACCGCTGCCGGGTCCCCTCCCTGCTGCGCGATGACCTGAACCGCGTTTCGTTCGCCCCACGCCGCAAGCTGCTCGCGCGCGGCAGCGCGAAACGTATCGCCCGCAGCCAATAGCACTTTGCAACCTGCCTGCTGCAAGTAGCGTGTGAGCTTGCCGATGCTGGTCGTCTTGCCGGCACCGTTGACACCCACCATCATGATGACCGTCGGCGTCGTAAGGCCGATGTCCAGCGGCTTCTCCAAGGGAGCCAGTAACTCGGCCAGCACGTCGCGCAGCAAGTCCTTCACCTCTTGCGGCGTCTCAGCGCGCGTGGCACGCACATTCTTGCGCAGCCGCTCGAGCACATGCTGCGTCGCCGGCATGCCCGCATCGGCCAGGATGAGTGCCGCTTCGAGTTCATCGTACAGCGCCTCATCGACGCGACTTCCTCCGAAAAGCCCCGAAATACCCGCGCTACTCTTGCGCAAACCCTGTCGCAATCGCGAAAACCAACCCAACGATGCCTGTGTCGCCGGCGCAGTGACGGACTGCGGAGCCAAGGTCTCGGCTTGCCGCTCAAGAGGCGGTTCGGCGCCTCCGGCAGCGGCATGGGAAGGCTCGACAGCGCCCTCCAGCTCCTGCAAGGCGGGCTCTGCGGGCCGAGAGGCGGTAGGTTTACGCTTGAAGAATCGGAACATGGAAACAGGAACAGGAATAGTGGCACGCCGATGCATGCGCTGGCGCATATTGTCGCCCGCCCGCACATCTCGCTTCACGAACACGACGCCAAGCGGCTATGCTTTCACTGGGCACCCTCCATCATGCGACCTTCCTCCATACATTGCTTATGTCACCCAGACCCGGTCCGATAGCAAGGCGTGCCGACCACGGCGCACGTGCGCCGGGAGAGGTGCGCATCATTGGTGGGAGCCTCAAACGCAGTAAGCTGACAGTCGCCGATCACCCCGGACTGCGCCCTACTCCCGATCGCGTGCGCGAGACGCTGTTCAATTGGCTCGGCCAGGATCTCACGGGCTTGCGCTGCCTTGATCTGTTTGCCGGCAGCGGAGCGCTAGGTCTGGAAGCCGCGTCGCGCGGCGCGGCGCGCGTTGATCTGGTCGAACGCGACGCCAGACTGGTGAAGCTCCTGGCCGACGCCTGCACACGCCTCAATGCAACCCAAGCCCGCGTGCATGCGCAGGATGCGCTGCAATTCGCCGATCGCTGTGCAACGGAAAGCTTCGACATCTTGTTCATTGACCCGCCATTCGCCGAAGCCGAAGCGGGCTTGCACGAGCGCGCTCTTGTGGCTGCCAAACGCCTCTTGCCAGCGGGCGGACTTGTCTATCTGGAAGCGCCCGACGCTCGGATCCTCGCCGCGTGCGCAACCGATCCCGCTTGGCAGATCCGGCGTCAGGCTCGCGCCGGCAGCGTGCATTACGCGCTGCTGCAGCGCCAGCCCGACCCCAACCCCACGAATTAAACTGCTGCACTGCACAAACGCGGAGCCCTCCATGCTGACGGCCGTCTATCCAGGCACCTTCGACCCTTTCACCCGTGGCCATGAAGACTTGGTCAGGCGGGCGTCCAAACTCTGTGACAAGCTGATCGTTGCCGTAGCTGGCGGACATCACAAAAACCCTTTATTCGGCATGCATGAGCGCCTGGACTTGGCGCGGAGCATCCTGGCTCCGTATAAGAACGTGCAGGCCGAAGGGTTCACCGGACTACTGAGCGACTTCGTGCTGGAGCGCCAGGCGGCGGTGATCATTCGCGGACTGCGCGCGGTCAGCGACTTCGAATACGAGTTTCAAATGGCCGGAATGAACCGCCAGCTTATGCCTGAAATTGAGACCATTTTCATGACTCCGGGAGATCAATACCAGTTCGTATCCGGGACATTCGTGCGGGAAATTGCTCTGCTCGGTGGCGATGTCAGCAAATTCGTGGTTCCCTTGGTGACCGAGCGACTTGCAGCGAAGCTTGCCGGGCATGTGCCGCACTAGAGGAGAGACATGATGGCGTTGTGGATCACCGACGAATGCATCAATTGCGATGTCTGCGAGCCGGAGTGCCCGAATCAGGCCATTTCCATGGGGCCGGAGATTTACGAAATCGATCCTGACCGCTGCACGGAATGCGTGGGCCATTTTGACCAGCCGCAGTGCGTGCAGGTGTGCCCGGTGAGCTGCATCCCCGTGCGCCCGGACCGCGTGGAAGACCATGCCGCATTGATGGCCCGTTACCGCCGGCTCGTCGGCTTGGACCCTGACCCACTGGCCGTATCGGCCTCGCAGCCCGTACGCGGCTCTTGCGTTTAGCCCGGCGCCGGCGCGCTCCAAGGCCCGAAGACTGGCGAGCTGACGGGACGACGACCGCGTGCACCAGCATCTGCGCAATCACCAGCCCGCCCCTCTCCGGCGGCGCCGTTCATGATGCGTCGGCCTAAGGCTCTAAACGCCGACTGCTTGGGAAACGTCGGGTCGCGGAAAACCGCTCATGCGGGTGCTTCCTTTGGCGGCGGCTTCGCAGCAACCGCCGTCGCCGGATTCCCTCGATGCAAATGCATCATCGCCGCCTCGAACTCGCCACGCATGATTCTCGGCAATTCGTCAAGGCCGCGCTGCATCGCTTCCTCGATGCGCGCGAGCTCGCTTCGGGGTGGCCGCCCAAGGACGAAGCCAATCACAGCGGCCCGGTCACCCGGATGCCCGATCCCAATGCGCAAGCGCCAGAACTGCGAGGTGCCAAGCTGCGCCGCGATGTCACGCAAGCCATTGTGGCCGGCATGACCACCCCCGAGCTTGAGCTTGACATGCCCGGGTTGCAGATCAAGCTCGTCGTGTGCAACCAGAATCTGCTCAGGGGTCAACTTGTAGAAACGCGCCAGTGCAGCCACAGCTTGGCCTGAGCGATTCATGTACGTGCTTGGCTCCAAAAGCCACACCTCGCCCTGCGGCCCGCGCAGTCGCGCCAGGTCCCCGAAAAAACCGCGCTCGGCCCGCAGGCTCAGGCTCTCGCGCTGCACGATCTGATCGACCCACCAAAATCCCGCGTTGTGACGCTGCTGCGCGTGTTCGGGCCCTGGATTGCCCAGACCGACAATGAGGCGGATCACCGCAACTCCCTGCTCTGCGCAACCTCCGGCTGCGGTTCGCGCGCCAGCAGCGCATGCAGCGCATCCTGCGCGCTGCAGTGCCCCGCCAGAACGTCGGCCACCGCGCCGGCAATAGGCATGGCCACCTCATGATTGCGCGACAGCTCAAGCACCGTTTGCGCCGTATAAACCCCCTCGGCTACGTGGCCAAGTTCGGCCACGATGTGAGCCAGCGGCTTGCCCGCGGCCAATTGCAGCCCGACGCGCCGATTGCGTGACAGCTCGCCAGTGCAGGTGAGCACCAAGTCCCCCAATCCGCTCAGGCCCATAAAGGTTTCCATGCGCGCACCAAGAGCCAGCCCCAATCGTGCCATTTCCGCCAAACCTCGAGTAATCAACGCCGCTCGGGCATTGTGGCCTTGCTCCAGACCGTCGCTCACACCGCAAGCGATGGCGAGCACATTCTTCACGGCCCCGCCGACTTCCACGCCGAGCAGGTCAGCGCTGGCATACACACGCATGCTGCCCCCGTGCAGGGCTCGCACACCGTGCGGGATCAGCGCCGCGTTGCTGCTTGCCAAAGTGAGTGCCACCGGAAGGCCCCGCGCAACCTCCTGCGCAAAACTCGGGCCCGAAAGGACGCCCACCGCCGGCCGCGCGCCCCAGCCGTCGAAGACGGCTTCGAGCACTTCGTGCGGCAGCATCCGGCTTCCCCGCTCAAACCCCTTGGCCAGAATGAGCACGTTGCGCGGCGCAGACGGTGCCTTGTCGCCGTGCGCGCGAATGGCTTGGGCCACCTCACGCAGCCCTGCGACGGGAACCGCCAGCACGAGCAGGCCATCGCCCCCAGCGTGCGCGATGGCCTGCCCGAGATCCGTGGTGATATCGAGCGACTCCGGAAGCAGGGCACCTGGCAGGTAACGTGTGTTCTCGCCACGGCCCCGCAGAAGCTGCATTTGCTGGGGGTCACGTCCCCAGAGCTGCACAGTGTGTCGCGCGGCGATTTGACAGGCCAGCGCCGTTCCCCAAGCGCCTGCGCCAAGAATGGAGATGTTCATGCGAGCGTGCTTGAATCCGCACCAAACCAGAGCATGCGGTTAATCGTGCCAGTCCGGCGCATACCGGTCGAAATCGGTCCGCCGGACGCCGGCGGACTCGTTCGCCTCAGTTCAAGGCCGAGCCATCGGGAGCCACCAGACCGCTGGGGGCCTGGCCTGCCTTTTGGGCCTGTTGGCTCTCGTACATCGCCTGGAAATTGATCTCGGCCAAATGCACCGGAGGAAAACCGGCGCGGGTAATGGCATCAGCCATGTTGGCACGAAGATAGGGATAGACCGTCTGCGGGCAAGCGATGCCAAGAAGAAGGTCGGCATGCTCCTGAGGAATGTTCCGAAGCTCAAAAATGCCAGCCTGCTTGCCCTCGACCAGAAACAGGGTTTGATCGTTGACACGCGCGGTGATGGTCGCGGTGATCGCCACCTCGAAAATGCCATCCACCACAGCTTGCGATTCGACGTTCATCTGCACGTCCACCGTCGGCTGTGCCTGCTCCAGCAAGATTTTCGGCGCGTTTGGCTGCTCCAGCGACAAGTCCTTGAGATAGCAGCGCTGCAGCATGAAAACCGGTTGCTGTTCAGGAGCTGCGGTGTTGGTGGGTGTGCTCATGCAAGAAGGCTCCAGAAAGTGGGCCCGCCACTTGGGGCGGATAAAAGGAAAACCTGCGATTGTAGGAGCCGCACGCCACGTGTCCCGGGAGCATTGGCGTGCTCAGGCGTCCTGTGTCTGCAGCAGCGGCTCCAATCCGCCCCGCGCATCGAGCGCGTACAGGTCGTCGCAGCCGCCGACATGCGTGGCGCCGATGAAAATCTGCGGGACCGTGCGCCGCCCCGTTATTTCCATCATCTGCTTTTGCGCGTGATGGTCCAGATCGATCCGGATTTCCTCAATGTGCTGAACACCGCGCTTGTGCAACAAGGCCTTGGCGCGGTGGCAATACGGGCAAACAGCGGTGGTATACATGCGAACCTGGGTCATGAGTGCTCCAAAAATGGGGCCGAACGGGTCGTCGGCCTGGCAGCGCCTTGCCGCCGCGCGGTCGTGGAACAGCTCGACGGCCAATATGCGCGCGTTGCGCAAAGGCGAATGGGATGCGAGGAGAGTAGGAAGACGCGCAAGCGACCGATCAGCTCTTCTCCACGGGGAGCCCGGCCTCACGCCAAGCACGCAACCCGCCCGCAACAGAGGCTGCGCGCGCATAGCCAAGCTTGCGCAGGGTCATGGCTGCGCGGCTGGCACGCGCGCCGCTTTGGCACATCACCAGCACGGGTGTTTCCTTATTTTTGGGAAGATCCGACTGGCGCTGCTCGATTTGAGCCAGGGGGATGTTGCGCGCACCGGGGCAATGCCCTGCCGCGTGTTCGGCCGGCTCGCACACGTCGATCAGCACACCCTTTTCGCGGTTGACGAGACGAACCGCCTCGGCCGGCGTCACGCCGCCGCTGCCAGTGCCCCGCGAGAACGTGGACCAAAGCAGCATGCCACCCGAGACCAAGGCAATGGCAATCAGCGCGAGATTGTCGATGACGAATTTCAAAATGCCGGCTCCAAATCGAGGAAAACTTCTATTTTAGAAACATCAGCCCCAGCGCATAAAGCGGCGTCCGATCACCCGCCTGCCGAGCGGGACTATTGCGCCGCAGCAACATGGCCCGGCCCTTGCTTCCCCGCACCGGGCAGACCCCAAGGCTCCACTACCATGGCGGCTCATCACTCCGATTTTTCGCCCATTTCAAGCGCACATTCCGTCAGACCATGTACAAACTCGTCCTTATACGCCACGGAGAATCCACCTGGAATCAAGAAAACCGGTTCACCGGCTGGGTCGACGTGGATCTCACCGAGAAGGGGCAGAACGAAGCCCGGCAAGCTGGGCGTCTGCTCAAAGCGCATGGGATGGACTTTGACATCACCTACACCTCCGTGCTCAAGCGCGCCATCCGCACGCTGTGGCTGACGCTGGATGAGATGGACCGCATGTGGTTGCCCACCGTACACAGCTGGCGCCTGAATGAGCGGCATTACGGTGCACTGCAGGGGCTGAACAAGGCCGAGACCGCCGCGAAATATGGCGACGAGCAAGTGCTCATGTGGCGCCGCAGCTATGACACCCCACCGCCGTCCATGGACGAGAAGCACCGCCACGAACTGGCGGCGGATCCTCGCTATGCCCGTGCCAACCCGATGGACCTCCCCCTGGCAGAGTGCCTGAAGGACACCGTTCGCCGGGTCCTGCCGCTTTGGGAAGAATCGCTCGCTCCGGCGATTCGCGCAGGCAAGCGCATTCTGGCCGTGTCCCATGGCAATTCCATGCGCGCCATCGTCAAGCATCTGGACGGCATCTCTGACGCCGATATCGTGGGCCTGAACATCCCCAATGGCGTGCCGCTGGTCTATGAGCTGGATGCGGCGCTCAAACCCATCCGGCGTTATTACCTCGAAGCCCCGGCGGTCGCGCGCTGAGTCCGCCGCCCAAGATCCGGCTCGACGCTGAGGCATGAACCGCCAGGCGGGCTTTCCCATGCACGGATCCGGCTGATTTCCGCACTCTATACTGTGGCGTCTTCAAGGAATCACGCATGGCTGGCAAACTGAAAATCGCGGCTTGGATCACTGCCGGTGTACTCACTGGCGCCTTGGCAACACTGCAGTTGCAGGCCATGGCGCGCGGCGCTGTATCGCCCCTTCCGTTGGAAGAGCTTCAGCAGTTTGCCGCAGTGTATGGACTCATCAAGGCTGATTATTTTGAGCCTGTGGATGGCAAGAAACTGGTCAACGATGCCATTACGGGCATGGTCAACAGTCTGGATCCACATTCGGAATATCTCGACAAGAAGAATTTCAAGGAATTCCGGGAAAGCACAAGTGGCAAATTCGTCGGCGTAGGCATTGAAATTGCCACCGAGAACGGGCTCGTGAAAGTGGTTTCGCCCATCGAAGGCTCACCCGCTGCGCGCGCAGGCATCCTCGCGGGAGACCTCATCACCCGTATCAACGATACGTCGGTGAAGGGCATGCCCCTGAATCAAGCTGTCAAGCTCATGCGCGGCAAGCCCGGCACCAAGGTGACGTTAACCATCTTGCGCAAGAGCGAAAGCCGCACGTTCACCGTGACCGTGACGCGCGAGGAAATCCACGTTCAAAGCGTGCGCGGCAAGATCGTTGCGCCGGGCTATGCCTGGGTGCGCATCACGCAGTTCCAGTCCGACACTTTGGTGGATTTCGTCAAGAAAATAGAAGAATTCCACAAGGAAGATCCCAAACTCAAGGGCATCGTGCTTGACCTCCGCAACGATCCAGGCGGCCTGCTCGAGAGCGCCGTCGGCGTGGCCTCGGTGTTTCTCCCCCAGAATGCTGTGATCGTCTCGACGCGTGGCCAGATTCCTGAAGCCAATGTGAGCTACCGCAATACGCCAAGCGATTATTCGCGCATCGCAGGCGAGAATCCACTCGGTAATTTGCCAGCGATGGTCAAAAATGTGCCGCTTGTGGTGTTGGTCAACGGCGGTTCGGCTTCGGCCTCGGAAATCGTCACTGGCGCCCTCAAGGACTACAAGCGTGCCGTCGTCATGGGCACGCCGACCTTTGGCAAGGGCTCTGTGCAGACCGTGCTGCCACTGGGCCCCGACACGGCGCTCAAGCTGACAACCGCGCGCTACTACACGCCCAATGGCGAATCCATCCAGGCCAAGGGCATCACACCGAACTATTTCGTGGATCCGCTGCCCACGGGTGACCCCTATGCGGCGCTGCGCATGCGCGAGGTCGACTACAAGAACCAGATTGGCACCGGGGTTGGAGCCGCCAACTCGCCCGACGTGAAGGAAGAGCTGCGCAAGCAGGAGGAAGCGCGCCGACTACTCGAAGCGCAAATCGAGAAGGACCCGAAGAAGTTCCCCAAACTGCCCGAGTACGGCAGCAAGCAGGACTGGCAGTTGGAACAAGCCCTGAACCATCTGCAGGGCAAACCGGTGGAAACCGCCAAGCTCGTAGCCGAAGCGACGGAGAAAAACGGCAAGGCTGGCACGAACAGTTCCCCTTCAGCTTCAGCGGCCAAACCGTCCACGTCCTCCCCCACCAAGCCCGCCGCCAAGTAAGAAAAGAAGAGAAGACAAAGACGGACTCGGGCCACCTGTGTATCGGCGACGGGTGCGTGCGCAGGTTCGAGCTGCGCGCGGAAGCCGATGGATACCTGGATAGGTGACCGCATGAACGATTTCGATCTGCTGCGATACTCGCGCCACATCCTGCTCGATGACATCGGTGTGGAGGGGCAGGAACGTATCGTTGCCAGCCACGCGCTTGTCGTTGGAGCCGGTGGGCTCGGCTCCCCGGTCGTGTTGTACTTGGCCAGTTCAGGTGTCGGGCGCATCACCCTCGTGGATGACGACGCCGTCGATCTCACGAATTTGCAGCGCCAGATCGCGCACACCATGGCGCGCGTGGGCGAGCCCAAGGTGGAGTCGGCGCGCGCCGCCATGCATGCCATCAACCCCCACGCCCGAGTCGACGTGGTGCCAGCGCGGGCCGATGCCACCTTGCTGGCTGATCTGGTGGCGCACGCCACTGTGGCGATCGACTGCAGCGACAACTTTGCCACGCGGCACGCCCTCAACGCCGCTTGCGTGCATCATGGCGTGCCGCTCGTCAGTGGCGCTGCGATCCGCTTCGATGGCCAAGTCAGCGTGTTCGATACACGCCCCTCTCCCGATGGCGAGCGCCAACCTTGTTATGCCTGCCTTTTCCCGCCTGACGTGGCGGTCGAAGAAGTTCGCTGCGCCGTGATGGGCGTATTTGCCCCACTGGTTGGCATCATCGGTAGCTTGCAGGCGGCTGAGGCGCTCAAACTCATGGCGGGGGTCGGCCAAAGTCTCGCCGGCCGACTGATGCTTGTCGACGCGCTGGAGATGCACATTCAAACCATCAGCATCGCTCGAAACCCGCAGTGCCCCGTTTGCGGAGACACCGCGTAGACCGGCAGGTCCGTTTCAGGCTCAAGCGTTGCCCGGCCTGGTCCTCGAGAACAGGCGCGCACCGGCACTGCCCGGTTCAACGCGCCAACATTGCGATCCCCCATGGTCTGGAGGCATCCGGAATCGACGTCGGCGCAACGCCCATCCTTACCTGTCCCGGCTTTGCTCACCAGCGCATCAGACTGCCACAGCAGGTGCGAATCCCCCTGCCAGAGCCGAGCGCAAATGGTCGACCAGGAGTTGCACTGCCCGAGGAGTCGTGGGACTCCAGGGGCGAATTGCGTAAATCGATTCCCCGAAGAAACCCACGGGCTTCCACTCTGGCAGGACAAGGCGCAAGCGTCCCCGGCCGCCTGCGGAACCAATGCTGAAGTCTGGCACGAGCGCAATGCCCAGTCCCGCGAGGACCGCTTCACGCAAGACCTCGCTGGTGTTGGCCCGCAGCGGGCCCTGGACGACCACGCGGACGCGCTGAGGATCAACGCCATCGGCACCGTGCGCGTCCCGTTTGAAGACCCAGGATGCCGCACCGGACCGTAGGTAGGTGAGGCACTCGTGCGCGCCGAGCTCCGTCGGATGCATGGGCGTGCCGCGGCGGCGCAGATAAGCACTGCTGGCCACCAGCAGCGAACGCGAGCGGCAGAGTTGCCATGCCACGTGGCTTTCTGGCGGCGCAGCAACATGGCGAATGGCCAAGTCAAAACCTTCCTGCGGCAAATTGGCTAATCGGTCCGACAGCTCAAGTTCGGCGCGAATGTCGGGATAGCGCCGCAGGAACTGAAACAAGTGCGGCGCAACATGCTGCCGCCCAAGCGCAATCGGTGCCGTGACGCGCACCAGACCCCGCGGAGCCGCCGCAAGGTCATGGACTGCTGAGACGCTATGCGCAATCTGCGCAAATGCCGGCGCCGTTTCGTCAACCAGTCGCTGCCCTGCATCGGTCAGTCGTAGTACACGCGTGGTTCTGCGCACCAAGGGCACGCTGATGCGGCGCTCGAGTTGAGCGAGCTGCTGGCTCACAGCGGCCTTGGATACGCCCAAGCGTTGCGCCGCTGCGGTCAGGCTGCCGGTGGCTGCGATCACACCTAACCAATGAACCTGCTGCCAAAGCAAATCGTCGCGCGGAGGGGCGTGGTTGGTCAAGATGCGTTCCTGGCAATGTGTGTGGCTCTGCGATCCAGCCCTTGTTCAATCCAGCCTTTATTGTTCATCAAAATGAACAATGTTGTCATGTAAAAGCTCTATTCAAGCAAGGGTGCAAGTCCTAGACTTCAGACCAATCGAACTTTATGACTTGGAGATTCGCATGGGCGCACCCGAAGCCTTCACCGCCACGGCCACCGTGGCGCATCACATCGACGGCCGACCCGTGCAAGGCGCGGCCTCACGGGCCCAGCCGGTGTTCAACCCGGCCACAGGATCGGTGGCCCGCCAGGTCCTGCTGGCTGATGACGCCGACGTGCGAGCTGCGGTGCACGCGGCGCAAGCAGCTTTCCCGAAATGGGCCGATACGCCCCCGGTGCGCCGCGCACGGGTGATGCTGAGGTTTCTGGAGCTCATGAACCAGCATCGCGACACCATCGCTGCCATGATTACCGCCGAACATGGCAAGGTCTTCTCCGACGCCCAAGGCGAGGTCACCCGCGGCATCGAGATCGTCGAGTTTGCTTGTGGTATCCCGCAACTCCTCAAGGGCGATTACACGGAGCAGGTCTCCACGGGTATTGATAACTGGACCATGAGGCAGCCGCTGGGCGTCGTAGCCGGAATCACGCCATTCAACTTTCCTTGCATGGTGCCTTGCTGGATGTTTCCTGTCGCGCTAGCCACGGGAAACACGTTTGTGCTGAAACCGAGTCCGATTGATCCGTCGCCAAGCCTGTTTATGGCCGAGTTGCTCACGCAGGCCGGACTTCCCGATGGGGTCTTCAATGTCGTGCAGGGTGACAAGGTTGCCGTTGACGCCCTGCTGGCGAGCCCGGACGTCAAGGCCGTGAGCTTTGTCGGCTCCACGCCGGTGGCGCACCACATTGCCCAGGAAGCGGCACGGCAAGGCAAACGCGCCCAGGCACTGGGAGGAGCGAAGAACCATATGGTGGTCATGCCTGACGCCGACCTCGATCAGGCTGTGGACGCGCTCGTAGGTGCCGCTTTCGGTTCGGCCGGTGAGCGCTGCATGGCCATTTCAGTCGCGGTGTTGGTGGGTGACGCGGCAGATGCCATCATGCCACGGCTTGTCGAGCGCACACGCGCCCTCAAAATCAAAAACGGCATGGAAACAGATGCCGAAATGGGCCCAATCGTCAGCGCTGCGGCTCTGCAGCGCATCTCCACCTATGTTGAGTCCGGTTTGGCGCAAGGTGCGAATCTGCTCGTGGATGGTCGCAGCCACCGCGTACCCGGGTTTGAGGGTGGATTCTGGCTCGGGGGCACGCTATTTGACAACGTGACGCCATCTATGCGCATTTATCAGGAAGAAATCTTCGGCCCAGTTCTGAGCTGTGTGCGTGTGCCCGACTTCGCCGCCGCGCTCGAGTTGGTCAACACCCACGCCTTTGGCAATGGCACAGCCTGCTTCACCCGGGACGGCCATGTCGCACGCGAGTTTTCTCGTCGCGTGCAGGCCGGCATGGTGGGAATCAACGTGCCGATTCCAGTCCCCATGGCGTGGCATGGTTTCGGGGGTTGGAAAGCCAGCCTGTTCGGTGATACGCACGCCTACGGCGAGGAAGGCGTGCGCTTTTACACGAAGCAAAAGAGCGTGATGCAGCGCTGGCCCCAAAGTACGCCGAAAGGCGCAGAGTTCGCCATGCCCACGTCGAAGTAACTCCAACCCCGCCGCGCCCAACGCATGGCCCGCCCCGCGCAGCGGACCCGCCACGCCCCGACGCCATCGCAGCATCCAGCGCCTGCATCATGTCTGACACCACTTTCGATCACATCATTATCGGGGCCGGCACGGCTGGTAGCCTACTGGCCAACCGCCTCAGTGCAAATGCCGGGAAAACCGTGCTGCTGATCGAAGCCGGCGGCAAGGACGATTACCACTGGATCCACATCCCAGTTGGCTACCTTTACTGCATCGGCAATCCGCGCACCGACTGGCTATACCAAACCGAGCCTGATCCGGGTTTGAATGGTCGAACCCTGCGTTACCCGCGCGGCAGGGTTCTGGGTGGTTGCAGCAGCATCAATGGCATGATCTATATGCGGGGCCAGGCGCGTGATTACGACCACTGGGCGGATCTCACGGGAGACGACTCCTGGCGCTGGGAGCAGTGCTTGCCCGATTTCAAGGCGCACGAGGATCACTACCGACTCGATACGCAACGCGACCCCGCATTCGAAGCGATTCATGGGCACGGCGGTGAGTGGCGTGTGGACAAGCAACGCCTGCGCTGGGACATTCTCGACGCCTTCGCCCGAGCTGCCCAACAAACCGGCATTCCCCCCACCGACGACTTCAATGGTGGCAGCAACGAGGGCGTGAGCTACTTTGAGGTGAACCAGAAAAACGGATGGCGCTGGAATAGCGCGAAAGCGTTCTTGCGCCCGGCTTGCTTCGGTCGCCCCAATTTTGAGCTCTGGACCTCCGCGCAGGTCTCGCGTTTGATGATCGACACGCTGCCCGACGGCCAAAAACGGTGCACCGGCGTGCAAGTGTGGACAGGCAAAGAGATGGTCACCGCGCACGCGCGCGCCGGTGTCATTCTCAGCGCAGGCAGCATCGGTTCCCCGCAGATCCTGCAGCTCTCGGGCATCGGTCCGGCCGAACTGCTGCGACAACATGGCATCGCCCCACTGGTGGATCTGAACGGCGTAGGCGCCAATCTCCAGGATCATCTGCAGATCCGTGCGGTGTTCAAGGTTCAAGGTACGCGTACCTTGAACACATTGGCTGCAAGCGCGTGGGGCAAGGCCATGATCGGGCTGGAATATGCGCTGCGGCGCACCGGCCCCATGAGTATGGCACCCAGCCAACTTGGCGTCTTCACGCGCAGCAGTGCGCAATATGCGCACCCCAATATCCAGTACCACGTCCAGCCGTTGAGTCTTGACGCCTTTGGCGAGCCGCTTCACCGATTCGATGCATTTACCGCAAGCGTGTGCAACCTCAACCCGACCAGCCGCGGCAGCGTGCACATCCGCAGTCCCCGCTTTCAGGATGCGCCGGCAATTTTCCCCCACTATCTGAGTACCGACGAAGACCGCAAAGTGGCCGCCGACAGCCTGCGGCTGACGCGTCGCATTGTCGAGCAACCGGCGTTGGCCCCGTACCACCCCGAGGAGTTCAAGCCCGGACTGCAGTTTCAGACCGATGAAGAACTCGCCCGTCTGGCAGGGGACATCGCCACAACGATTTTCCACCCGGCCGGCACAACGCGCATGGGGCGTGCAGACGACGCCCAGGCTGTCGTCGATACACGCATGCGCGTACGCGACGGGTGCGGTGGCCACATCCTCGGGTTGCGGGTCATCGATGCGGGTGTGATGCCAACCATTCCCAGCGGAAACATCAACAGTCCCACACTGATGATCGCCGAGAAGGCGGCGCGGTGGATCGCGCAGGAAACCGAGTAAGCCGCTCCATCTATGCTGCTTCGGCGCTGTAGCGGACCGCCAGTGTGTGAGTTTGCCCGG
>JAKBCY010000243.1 GCA_021807445.1 Pseudomonadota bacterium | reverse complement strand
AACCGCGAGCCCACATGGATGCCTGTGGCATCCGCCCGTTCCTTCCCCGCTTTGAAAGACGGGGACTTGCCGCGCATCCAAGCCGGCACAGGCGTGGCCACCGGGCGTGCCGGTGTGCGCATCGAAAGGAGCTGCGCGCTTGCGCCCCGGTGCGCGGGGGCGCGTTGACGGTGCGCATGCGGGCCCCGCCTAACCAGCGCATCCCCGCCCCATTCATCACGCGGCATCTCCGGCGGGCGGTCGAGTGCAAGTGGAGCTTCAGTGGGTGCGGCCATGTACACGTCCCTACAATGAACCTTTGTTCCCGGAGTTTAGACACTGTGGTCAGCGTCCGTCCCGATTCCATGCTCACCCTGCATTACCGGTTGGCTGCGCCTCAAGGCCCCGACTGGATCAACACTTTCGGCCACCGCCCGGCCACGCTTACCTTGGGCGCACACCAACTCGCGCCAGCATTGGAGGCCTGCCTGGTGGGATTGAAGGAGGGTGCGCAGGCGCATTTTGAACTTCTACCGGACGTCGCGTTCGGCGCGCATGATCCGGCCCGTGTGCAGCGCATTTCGCGCTCTGCACTTCAGAGCCGTCTGCCAGAGGATGTGCATATCGCCGTAGGTGATGCCGTACAGCTTTCGGGCGTGACGTCAGCGAGCGGCGCGTCGGCGGCTGCCACGGTCACCGCCATCAGGGGCGATATGGTTGAGCTTGACTTCAACCACCCGCTGGCTGGCAAGTCCGTTGTGTTCGATGTGCATATTCTCGGCGTGCTATGAGCATCGAGGCGCCTGAAGCGCCACCAGCTATGCTCGACGTACTGTTGGCAAGCCCACGGGGTTTTTGCGCGGGTGTTGACCGTGCCATTGACATCGTTGAGCGCGCGCTGGATCTCTTCGGCGCTCCCATCTATGTGCGCCACGAAATCGTGCACAACACGACAGTGGTGCAAAGCCTGCGTGCCAAGGGCGCCGTTTTTGTCGATGACCTGGCCGATGTGCCAGCCGGCTCCACCCTTGTATTCTCGGCACATGGGGTGTCCCAGGCGGTGCGCCGCGAGGCAGAATCGCGGGGTCTCAAGGTGTTCGATGCCACCTGCCCGTTGGTGACGAAGGTGCATGTTGAGGTCACCAAGATGTGTCGCGAAGGTCTGCATCTGGTGATGATCGGTCATGCAGGTCATCCCGAGGTGGAAGGCACGATGGGCCAGGCTGAGGGCGTGCACCTCGTGCAAACGCCTGCAGATGTGGCGACCTTGCCGTTTCCTCCCGATGCCGAAGTGGCTTATGTGACGCAAACCACGCTTTCGGTGGATGACGCCAGTGCGATCGTTGCGGCCTTGCGTGCGCGCTACCCGCGGTTGCGCGAACCGAAGAAGCAGGACATCTGTTACGCGACCCAAAATCGCCAGGATGCGGTGAAGTTCCTGGCGCCGCAGGTCGACATCGTGATCGTGGTCGGAAGCCCAAGCAGTTCCAATTCCAACCGGTTGCGCGAAGTTGCCGCCCGCTTGGGCCGCCCGGCCTACATGGTGGATACGGCGGGGGATCTGCAAGCGGCATGGCTGCATGGAGCCACACGCGTGGGTGTCACGGCTGGCGCATCAGCTCCTGAGCAACTCGTCCAGCAGGTCATCGACCGGTTGCGCGAACTCGGCGCACGAAGCGTGCGCAATCTCGAAGGCGTGGCCGAGCGGGTGCAGTTCCCGTTGCCCAAAGGGCTCGGCGCCAAGTCCCCCGAGCGGGTTCCAGGATCTTCCTGAGCGCGGCTTGCACGGTCTGTCAAACTTCTTCAATTCACCCACTGCACTCATGCTTGACATCAACCTGCTGCGTAAGGACCTCGACAGCGTTGTCGCGCGCCTGTCCACACGCAAGACTCCGCAAACCTTTCTGGACGTGTCGCGTTTCGCTGCGCTCGAGGCCGAGCGCAAGAGCCTTCAGGCTCGCACGGAAGAGTTGCAGGCACAGCGCAACCAATTCTCCAAGCAGATTGGCCAGCGCAAGGTTCAAGGCGAGGACGCCACCGATCTGATGACGCAGGTCGCTGCACTCAGGGACGAACTTGAGCGCTCAGCTGCGCGCCTCGAAAGCCTGCAAACGGAGCTGGCAGAACTGCTCATGGGGGTGCCCAATCTCCCCTATCCTGCGGTGCCGGTGGGCGAAGATGAAACGGGCAACGTGGAAGTGCGGCGTTGGGGTCAGCCGCGTCGCTTTGAATTTGCAGCGCGCGACCATGTGGATGTCGGGGCCGCGCTGGGCCTGGATTTCGAGACCGGTGCGAAACTTGCTGGTGCCCGCTTTTCTGTGCTCCGCGGCCCGATTGCAAGGCTCCATAGGGCGCTTGCGCAGTTTATGCTCGACATGCACACCGAGCGCCACGGGTATACCGAAGCGTACGTGCCCTATGTGGTCAGCGCGGACACCCTGCGTGGTACTGGGCAGTTGCCCAAGTTCGAGGCTGACCTTTTCGCTGTACCCCGGGGTGAGTTGGGTAATTTCTACCTCATCCCCACGGCGGAGGTCCCGCTCACCAGCTTTGTCCGCGACACCATCGTCCCGCCTGAGCAGCTTCCGCTTCGCTATGTGGCCCACACGCCATGTTTTCGCTCCGAGGCGGGCTCCTACGGGCGCGACGTGCGCGGCATGATTCGGCAGCACCAGTTCGACAAAGTCGAACTGGTTTGGATTACCGCGCCAGAGCGGTCGGCGGAGGCACTGGAGCAATTGACAGCACACGCCGAAGCCGTGCTTCAGGCTCTGGATCTGCCTTACCGCACCATGCTGCTTTGCACGGGCGACATGGGCTTTGGCGCAGCACAGACCTATGACTTGGAGGTCTGGTTGCCTGCGCAGAATACCTACCGCGAGATATCGAGTTGTTCCAACATGGATGCATTCCAGGCGCGGCGCATGCAGGCTCGCACGCGCAACGCGCAAGGCAAGACGGAATGGGTTCATACGCTGAACGGGTCAGGCCTTGCGGTCGGGCGTACTTTGGTGGCCGTTGTCGAGAATTTTCAGCGTGCTGACGGAGGTGTCGATATCCCGCCTGTTTTGCAGCCGTATCTTGGTGGGCAATCGACACTTCTCCCGTCAGGAGCCTGAGTCTTCCTGTTAGACTTTCGGGTTTGCTTGCATGCGTGCGCCAATGGCGTACGCGGAAGTCATCAACACCTTGGAAAGGTGGCAGAGTGGTCGAATGCGCCGGACTCGAAATCCGGTGTACGGTTCTTCCGTACCGTGGGTTCGAATCCCACCCTTTCCGCCAATGCAATGAACGGAGCCCATGATTTCGTGGGCTTTTTTCTTTTTTGATGTGGGGCGGTCTTACCGTAGGTCTTACCCGCGTGCAGCCGTAGGACAGTTATCCAGAGATAATCCGCCGTCACACTGTCAGAAGTGTTGTTGTTCGCGCCGATTCAATGTTGAGCACCTGGGAGGCGCGGTCAAGTCTAATCACCTCTGCGGTGATTAGACTGGGTCGTGCAGCCTGGTAACGGCTTGATTCGGCGAGCGTGCTCGTCCGACTACACAGCCTTCTTCACCTCATGCACCGTGGCGTGGTAGCCATCTTTCACGCCATGGGCAACGTCGCTGCCAACAACTTTGCCGGCATGCCAGACGGCGTGTCCGGTGTTGGCCCCGACCTGTACGACCTTCTTGCCTGCATAAACGGCATCATTCTTGACACTGTGGGCGAAATTGCTGACCGTTGTTGCATGGGCTGACGTCGCCAGAGCGAAGAGTAGTGCGGACGCAAAAACGTACTGTGTTTTCATGGAACATCTCCGGGTGTGATGTGTGTACGCTCCCTTCTGGGAACGGCGCAATGCTGATGGCATGCACCTCTTTGTGTGCCGTCGGCAAAAAAATGTGCCAGCT
>JAKBCY010000242.1 GCA_021807445.1 Pseudomonadota bacterium | reverse complement strand
GTCCTGGATGGGCCCGGCCCCCAGCGCCTCACGCGCGGCAACTTTGTCGGTCTCGCTGGCGCCCATGAGGCAAAAATACTCGGGCAACACGGCAAGGCGTGCGCCCTGCCTCGCAGCCTCGGCGAGTAGAGCATCCGCGCGTGCGAGATTGGCGTCAACCCGGGTGGTCGAGACCATTTGAATAGCGGCAACGTGCATGGCGTTTCCTGTGTCGGTCAGTGGCGGGGCGGCGAAGCGGTCTCAGGGGGCAATGGGCGGTGCATGAGCCTGCAGCGATTGATCTGGCCGAGACGCCGGTGGCTTTGAGCTCTCAGAGCCCGTTGTCTTGTCGTCGCTCGCCTCGTGCACATCAGGTTTGGCCCAAGTGCCCGTGACGTGGTAGCCGTATGTAAAGGCCTTCATCAGTGGTTTGCGCGCAATGAGCTGGGCAATGAATGTGCCCAGCCCGACGGCTGGGTTCACCAAAGCATAGGCCAGCGACGCGGACCCTGCGTTGATTTCGGGCACTACGACCACATACAGGTCCTCGGTCTCCCGCGCAAGATCGGCGCTTCCGTCGATAAAAACGGTTGCCGCCACGCCACTCATTTTGAAGTTGTTTGTCCTGGCCACGCCGTTGCGCAGCTGCACGTCGGCGCCGACTTTGTCAAAGACGAACCCGGACTCAAACAGGTCGCTGAAATTAAACAGCAATCGACGGGGCAGGCTTTGCAGACTGAGCACGCCGAGCAGCTTGGCGATCCCCGGATCGGCCTTGAGAAACTGTCCTTTGCCAAGATCGACGCTCAGCTGCCCCGACAGCGTGGGGTAGTCGATCGACAGGGGCGAACCGACCCACGAGACCGTGCCCTGCATCGACCCGCTACCCCGTTTGAGGAGTCCCGGCTTGCCGAGGCGTGCAAGCAGCCCGCCTGCATCGTGGATCACGAGCTTGAAGCCAATGGACATGCGACGTGGGGCCGCGACGCCCGGGCCCTGTGCGTCGGCTCCCCGGCTCGGCAGCCCCGTGGCTGCCCAGTCTCCGCTACCCGTGACTGTCGCCTCCGGTGCGGCCAGCGAGAAGCTGTTGAGGCGCCATTCCTTCACCCCATCGACCTCGCGATTGGTGGCTCGCACGTCCAGGCGACTGAAGTGGTGGCCGTGCAGGTCCACGTCATCAGCCACCACGTTCAATGCTGGCATGCTCCGCGGCTGGCGCTCCAGAAGGCGCTCCACATCGGAGTCGGCGCTCTTTGGCAGGCTCAAATGAGACAACCGTGCTGTGACGCTTCCGGGCGCATCGCCCTTGCCCATTTGCCATGCCACGTAACCAGCAACCTCCTTACTCTGCAGATTGGCCTGCCACAAAGAGCCGACTCGCGTCGCGCCGAGCACAACGTTGTCAAAGATCCGATCGGACACGGTCAAGCTGCCCACCCGAAGCGAAAGCACCTGTGGCAGATATTCCGACAGGTCGGCGGGCTGTGCCTGGCCTGACGTCGCGGTCTGGGCTCCCGTTGAGGCGGACAGCGCGCGATTCCAGGCGTCGAGATCCAGCAGAGGCAGTTGGACGTTTGCCTGGATGCCTTCGGCGGGCTTTGGCAGCTCGGCCTGCACCCCAAGGGCAATGCCTCCGCTTTGCAATGTTGTTCCCTGAGGTGTGATGCGGCGCACGAACTGTGCGCGCAAATCGCCGTCGAGGTCGATGCGCCACAAGCTCTGAGCAGGCCCGGCTGTTGGGGCCAAGGCCGATTGATCGAACCGCAGCGTGTCGGTTGCAGCGGCCGTCTTGCCGAGCGGCGGTGGCAGATTGATGGCCATACCAACCAAGCTGCTCTGCAGTTGCACCCGTGGCTGCGCCCCTTCGGCGGTGGGCGTCACGCCAATATGGGCCGTGAACGGGGTGCTGCCTTGGAGGTGGCGAAACAGCGCACGCCATGATGCCAGACGCGGAGCGGCTTTCAACGCACGCGCGCTGATGGTGCCGCTGGCATCGAACTGCAGCGGCTTACCCGCGCTCTGTCCACCCGTGAGCTGCAAAGGCCCAC
This sequence comes from Pseudomonadota bacterium, assembly GCA_021807445.1. Lineage (GTDB taxonomy): Bacteria > Pseudomonadota > Gammaproteobacteria > Burkholderiales > Burkholderiaceae_C > Thiomonas_A. The sequence goes on along the minus strand of JAKBCY010000242.1, from coordinate 1,850 downwards.
CGAGAAAATTCTGGGCCGTCGCGTGCAAGGCAAAGCCGGTGTCGGTAAAGGCAACGGTACCGCGCACGCCGTCGAATGGTGGAAGGTTGGGAAGGTAATCCAGCTGGTTACCCAGCAGATTGAGCGTGCCCTGCACCGTGCTGTGCTTGAGGTCCAGGATGGGCAGCACCAGCGACAGGTTGAGTTGCAAGGGACCACTGGCCTTGGACTGCGTGAGGGCATGACCGAGTTTTGCATCCAGCGGACTCTCGCGCAGATACCGCAGTGCATCCGAGGCTTGTGCCTGCACCTGGCCGCGTGCCGTGAGAACGGGTTTGGAGAAATTGGGAAGGCTGATCTGCACGTTGCGCAGGCTCGCGCCAAATACATGGGCTGAGCCGCCTCGGATCTGCAGGCTTTGGCCCGTGAACTCAAGTAAAGCCGCAATGTGGGTGAACTTGGGCCACGTCGCATTCGCGCTCGCGCTTTGGGGCAGCACCTGCTCTTGCTTGCCCAAGATGCGCGCAGGCGCTGCGTTGAAGACGCCGTCCACGACGCGAGCCTTGACCGAGAGCACACCGCTGCCGGGCTTGTTGAAAGGAAAGGCGGCCAGCGGGCCTTGAACGACGAAGCGCACGTCGCTCGAGCGGCCCCCTTCGATGGCGGTGCGAAGGTAGTCGCGCGTTCCCTCGGGAATACCCAACGGCAAGTACTTGGGCACGGCGCGCGCCTCGGCGCGATCCAGACGGGCGCTGAGGTTGATCAGACCTGGCCCGCGAGCGAGCGTCTGATAGTGCAGGCTTGCAGTGCCGTCAGCATCGGGCGTGGAGAGCTGCAGCTTGGCCGTTTGCACGCTCCACTGGCCATCTGGCGTATGGCTCCAGCTCAGTGTCGTTGCCAAGCTTTTCACCGGGAAGTGCTTGGCCTCGAAGACTGTGGGTAAAGCGATGGCGCCTTGTCGCATGGCCAGCTGGGCTTGCCCGCCGTTCTGGTTGGCCTGGATGCGGCCGCTCAGATTCTGCACGCCGGGCAGGGCGCGCGGAAGGTGCACAGCGTTGCCCTGTGGTGCGTCAGGCGCCGCAGCGGCAGACCCGGCCCCCGAAGGTGCGCTTGCGCCGCGGCTCGGCCCCTTGGGGATGGCCGCTGCAGGGCTGTTCCAACCCAGGTTCGTAAATGCGAGCTGCAATTTGTACTGGGCGGGCAGGATCGCGGGTGCCTTGCCCGGCGGGTTTTGCCAGGTCGCCATGAGGCTGTCGATTCGGCCTCGTGGCTGCAGTGCGGAGAGGCGCTCATGCCAAACTGCCGGCAGTGGCAGTTGCGCTGCCACGGCGTCCAGGGCGCGCAGGTCGAGCGGCCCTGTGCTCAAGCTTCCGCTTGCACCTTCTCCGGGCGGTTGCTGCCAGCTCAATGTGGCGTCGAGCGCGGGCAGTGCGGCGCCTTGCGGGGTGTTGAACTGCAGGGCGCGAGTACTGACCTGGAATCCACCCGCAAGCGGCTTGCCGGTGATGCGTCCACTCAAGTCGGTGAGGGCCAGCGGTGGCAATGAGGGTGCGAGTCGCGCCTCGGCGTTGTGAAGTGCGACCAGAGCTGTTGCCTGGTCCAGCGTGTACTGCGTGCCCACATCCACCCAGGTTTGCAGCGAACCGCGGCCGCCCACAAATTGGGCCGGCAGCGGCGCGTAGCGCGCCAACTGACCCAGGTCCACGCGCGGCCAGCTGGCCCAGAGCTGCCCGTGCCAGCGGGAGAAATCCGCCGTGTGGCGCAGAAACAGCGGCTGATGAAAGTCGGCGCGCAGCTCCACGGGTGTGCCCAGCGCCTGCGGGGGTGTGGCCACAAGCGCCGCGCGGTGCCGCAGTTGTGTGTTGCGCAAG
>JAKBCY010000241.1 GCA_021807445.1 Pseudomonadota bacterium | reverse complement strand
CGGTGGCGGCGCTTTCGTCGGTCGCACGACCGCTCCCATCAGCCAGGCGCCCTGATGGACGGCGACGACCGGGCGCGAAGGGGGCGGATTGAGATTCGTCACCGCCTTGGCGCGAATGGCGGATGCAGTGGCGCGGGTCTGGCTGACCGAGGCGCAGCCGGACAGAAGCGTGCTGGCCACGGCGAGGGCCAGCAGGGACATGGGAATAACGGTGAGTTTCATTGAGATGGATCCTTCTGCAGTGCGGCGTTCAGGCGCCGGACCATGCGAGTGCGGTATTGATGCGCCAGCAAGGGGGTATGGCTGTGATACCAACCGAGGGCCGTCCAGAGATCGCCCCCCGCCTGCTGGCGGTACAGCGCCAGAATCCCGGCCGCGACCGTGACATTGAGGCAGCCGTCGTTGGCGACCATGGCCGGAGTGATGCCGTGCGCGCGCAGCTTCCTGAGCCACAGCGTGTTGATCTGCGCCGGCCCGAGGTCGTAGCTGCCGTTGGCGTTGCGGCTCCACAGGCCGGGCTTTCCGCCCTCGTTCATGAGGATGCCTGCCAGCGCCCCAGGCGGCACGCCGAAGCGCTGTGCCGCCTGCACCGTGCACTGCACGGTGGGTGTCGTTGGCGGAACAAAAGGCGCCGCGATGGCCGGCATGTCAGGCCCCCTGCCCTGCGGCATGCACCACCAGGGTCTTGTTCGCGTTGTAGACATCGGCGCGGATGTCGGCGCCGTTGGCGGCCAGGGCCTGGATGACTTGCGTCGCCGCGGCCCTGAAGTCGCCCTGGAATTGCACGGTGTTGGGCACCAGCCAGTCCTGGGGAACATTCCAGACAACCTTCCAGCCCGAGGCATGCGCCCAGGCATCCAGGCCGAGGCTGATGGCCTGATTCGCCTTGAGCGTCCACAGCGGGATCGGTTTGAACACGGGAATGCTTCTGACTGCGGCAGGCGCCACGGCTGGCACGACTTGGCGTTGCGGCGCAGCGGTCTGTTGGGTTGCTGCCGCTTTTGGGGCCGATTCCGTCACGGGCGCAATGCGCAGCGTCTTGCCATCCAGGCATGCCTGCAGCCCCATCCCGCGCAGCATCGACTGCAGCGCGCCCCACCGCGTACCGTGCGCCCAATGCGCAGGCGCATTCAGATTGGCGGCCAGAACTTCCAGTTGCAGGCTCGGCGCAAGGGATGGCGGCATGAGCATCTGAATCGCGTCGATCAGGTGCACGGTCCGAGACGGCATCGCCGGTGCAGGCATGGACCAACCCTTGGCGCTCGTCGCCTCGCTGGGGGCGGGTTGCATCGCGGGACCATGCGCGGGCTCCCGGGGTTCGGGCAGGGTCAGGGTTGCCGTCGCTGCTGCGGCTGGCATCCCCGGCGAGCTCGTTTGCGCCGGCTCAGCGGGAAGTCCGACCCTGACGCGATGAATGCGCGGCAGCCGAAAGATCAGCAGCGCGTGCCCGGGCGCGTTGAAGCGCACGCCCAGACCAGCAGACTCGGCAGCCTGACGCAGCTGCTGTTCCCAATCGCCCTGCTCTCCCCACGAGAGCCGCGTGTCCGTGGGAATGCTGTTGTCGACGTTGATCTCATACGGCTGCGGCGCGATGAGCGCCAAGGCCGTGAGAAGCCGCGCAGACTGGGGCTGTCCGGGCAGGACATCTGCCATCGCAGCCGGCAGACTGCAGACGATTGCGGTCGCCACCGCCAGTTTGAGCAAAGGTCGTTGCATGAAAGCGTCCTTGGTAAGGGGTCTCGTGACCCTTACTGGCTTTCGGTGAGGCGTTGCAACAGGGGGTCGCGCAACGCGGCACCGAACCTGGGTATGGGGCCCATCACACTGAATGCCATCGAGGAGTGCGCGCCGAAGGTGGCGGCCGTGACCATGGCGGCCATCGTCCAGCAGGAAAGCGGCGGCAACCCGCTGGCCTTGCACGACAACACAACCGGACAGTCGTACCGGCCCGCGAATCTGGCCGAGGCGGCGAGGTTCGCCCGCATGCTCATCCAGGCAGGGCAATAGGTTGATCTGGGTCTGGCGCAGATCAACAGCAGGAATCTGCCCGCCCTGGGCTTGGATGCCGATCAGGTCTTCGACCCGTGCAGCAATCTGCACGCGGCGCAAGTCATCCTGCTGCGCGCCTGGTCGCAATCAGCCGGGTCGCTGCGAGGCGCCTTGTCGGCCTACAACACGGGAAACGCAACCGGAATCGTTGGAGCGCGCTACAGCGCGCGGGTCTATGCGCAGGCCGGCGTCGTTATCCCCGCCATTCCGGGCGGCCGGTTGGCGCGGTGGGCGGTGGACGGCGTTCCCGCTTCCCGCCCTGACCTTCCACCGGTTCGGCCCCGCATCACGTGGACGCCCCAGGCCAGCCCGCTGGCCCCGAGAGCGAATGGGCTAAAGGCCCAGTGGTGAGACTGAATTGCCTCCAGATTGACAAAGCCAGCACCGCCGCCACTGTACTTATCGGCTCCCCAAATTCAGAACGCCCGTATGTCAAGCGCTTCCGTTAAGCAGCGAGGGCCCAGCCGTGAGACAGACGCACCTCGATGAGCGGCCCATGTCCAGGCGGCCGGGCTACCTCCCCCGATCAGCATCAGTGGATGCGCGATGCGCGCCCCCGAATGTTTGGCAATGCGGCGCAGAGTGCGTCGGTCAAGCCAACTCATCTTGGGCCTCCCATCGGGATGGGTATGCCAGTCTCCCAGGTAGACCCACTGCCCTGACGAACTCTTGAACAGGTCGTCGAGCTGTTCACATTGCCACGCATGGTCCGGCTCAAATCGGGCCCGTGCATGGAGAGCTTTGGGCCCAGCGCCAATCACCGCGTGGACGACCGACTCATTGTTGTCCGCCACATAGCCGACTAGGACGCCGCCCGTTTCGAGCGGGTACGCAAGATCCGCTTCGCGCTCGAGTTGCGCAAGCACGTTTCCATGCAGCCATACACTTTCTATGCGGCTGCGCATGCTTGACAACTTTCGTGGCGTTCGAGGGCGTATGTCGACCATTCAGGAGCCAGGGGAACTGCGCCGCGATACGTGTCTACAACAGCAACATCCCACGGGAAATCCGGATACCCATCCGCCGCGTCCAGGCACAGCGTTGCAATCGCCAATCGTGCAGCCAGCACAGGAATGGCATCGCTGTCAACGCCCGCACCCACGAACGTTGGCATCGAGCATCCGGCAGCTTGAAGGTCGCCGGTACTCGCCGCAGCAGGGAGCCGTATCGACCGGTCGCCCAGTCTGTGTTGAAAACAATGCCAGCATCCCTTCGTGCGTCCGGGCACGATCCTCCCGGCGATCCCGCCGGCGGCGCCGTGCGTGGTCGTCAACCACAGATACGGCTTGCTGAGCTCACTGCAGAGGTCGGCCAAGTAATGGCTGAGGTGAAAATTGGCCGAGGCATCTATGACTAGGTCTGCGCGCGCCAGAAGCGATCGCATGACCTCCTCGTCAGAAGCGGCGGGCGGCACGACTGGCGCCCCGATGCGAAGCACGTGCGGCTTCGCATCCGTGCGAGGGTACTCCTGGTGGAGGTAGGCCGCCAAGGCATGCACCTTGCTCAGCCCGGCGTACTGCCAGCCCAGTGCCCATCGAACCGTATTGCCCACTTGAAGGTGGTCGTGATCGACAAGATCGATTGTTCGGACCCCCGCCCTTGCCAGCTGGAGTGCGACAGGGGATCCCAGGCTACCGAGACCAACAATCAGCACCGTCTTATCGCGCAGGCTTTGCAAGAAGGGCGCCCGTCGCATCCAAGCGTCCTCTCCACCCCAGTCCGCCCGAACAAAATGGAATTGATAGCCCACCGGGCGCGACTTCTTCACCTCCTGGGTGACCTCGATCACCAAAAAAATCCAATCGTCGCCGGTCTCACGCCACCGGATCTCGT
>JAKBCY010000240.1 GCA_021807445.1 Pseudomonadota bacterium | reverse complement strand
CATCGCCGTCTCCGCAGTGGCAACCACCGGCTGCTGACGCGCATCGGGCTCGTCGCTCGAGCGTGCGCGCCCGAGTCGCCGGATGAGGGCGGCAATCTCGGGCGTGCGATCGAGCAGGCTGCGGATGCGCAGAACGTCCTGCCAGCCCTCGCTGCGCAGCACGCCGTGAAGCGCGTCCCACTGCATGTTTTTGGCTCCGTCTGGCAACGGGCCCAGCACGGCAATCAATTCCTGGATCTCGCCACAGCGCTTGCTCCAGTCCGCATGGAAGGCCGTGATGGCCATTGCGACAGCCTCCTCCTCGCTCGCGCCGCGGTCACGGTAATCCTCGATGAGATCGAGTTGAACCAACGCACTCATCAGCACGGCGTGGGCCAGCTCCGGCTGATTTGTGCACAGCCGTGGGATTTGCAGTTCTTGCATCGTGTCGAGCAGTGCACGAGCAATGGTCGGGGCGGGCCAAGTGAGTGAAGTCGGGTCGGTCCCAAACCCCGTGATCAGCGTCTCTCCAAGTGTCGCAAGGCTGCGTAGTCGCGGTTCGATATCGCCCAGCGCGTTGGTGAGCGCGCCCAGCCACATCGGACGGGGCAGTGCGTCCATGGCGGCGAGGCGCTGCTCGGCTCTGGCGAACAGCATGGGGCGGGAAGCCGACGTGCTCATAAGCCAACTGTTCGCCGCGACCTTTAGGCGTCCACGAGGGGCTCGTGTTGCACAGGCGCAGGCTCCACCTTTTCAGCCGCGCCGGGTGGAAGGCGGGGCAGGGCCGCAAAACCGGCGCGGGCCTGCAATGCGCGCGCATGCAGCTGTGCGAGAGCCTCGCCGGTTGCGTGCAGATGGGTCTGGGCGTTCGCGAGCTGTTCGTCATCCAGCCAAAGCGCGGCGCCGCTGTAGGCCTCCAAGGCGCGCTGTACGCCAAGCAGCTCCTGCGCATAGCCGTCGATGCGCCGAACCAGGTCATCGATCTGACGCGCGCGAGCGGCGATGTGCAAGGGACCGTAGCGTCGTCTGCGACTGGCGGTCATGCGCGGCGCTGCGGCGCCACCTTTGGCGTCGCCGACTTCAGCGGCCAGTTCGGAGGAGGAAAAGCGAAGCCGTCCTGTTTCGTCGTAATCAAGATCATTGGCCTGTTGCTCGACCAGCAGCTGTGCTTCGAACGCCTGCACGATGCGCAGGAGTCGTGGCGGTGACCAGGCGCCGTGCACGCCAAGCTGCATCTGCAGCCACTGCAGCACCTGGGCCTGGCCGACGGCGTCGGGTGCTGTGCACCAAGGCAGAAGAAGCAGGTCCCAGGCAGACACGGCTGATCGGCCTTCTGAAGCCGCCACGATGCGCAGAAGCCAAACGATTTTGACCCAGCGCCGGTCCGACACCGTGACACCGTCCTGAGCGAGATGGGCGCGGAGGGCGGCAAGCAACTGCATGACGTCGGCGGGCAGCACCACGCTCGAGGCGGCGCGCTGCAGCGCATCGATTTCGACGGCGCTTACGCGCAGACGCAATGGCGGACCCTGCCATGTCAATGCGGGATCGAGCTTCAGCAGACTGACGAAACCCTCAGCGCCGACCGGTTGCACATGCAGGCGCATGAGAAAGCGGTCGAAAAATGCTTCGGCCACTTCGTCTTCAGGCACGGAATTGGTGGCGCCAATGACGCTGATCAGCGGGCAGCGCTGGCGGCCCGCGCCATTGTCGAACTCACGCTCATTGAGGAGTGTCAGCAGCGCGTTGAGGATGGCACTGTTGGCCTTGAACACTTCGTCAATGAAGGCGACATGGGCTTCGGGAAGAAAGCCTGCGGTGCGGCGTTCATAGCGATCTTGCTCGAGCGCGCGGATGGACAGAGGGCCGAATAGTTCCTCTGGTACAGAAAAGCGGGTGAGCAGCCGCTCGAAGTAACGCGCGTCGCGGAAGAGCAGATGCAAGCGGCGCGCCAACTCGCTTTTGGCGGTGCCGGGTGGCCCGATGAGCAAGGTATGTTCACCGGCGAGTGCAGCCAGCAGGCAGAGACGGCCGACGCGTCCGCGCTCAATGAGGCCTGCATTAAGCGCGGGTAAAAGCACGGCCAGGGATTGCCGAAGATCGCGAACGCAATCGTCGTGCTGGCCTGGCGCTGAAGTGGATTCGTCCACGTTAAATCCGCGTGGCGGAACGTTGATGCGGCAAATCGTATCAGCGCGCGTGGCCCTCGAGCCCAGCCGCCCTCCTGAACCCGTGAATGCCAGGCGTGGTCAACCCAAATGCTTGGCAAAGAAAGCGAGGCTGCGCTCCAGGGCGAGCTTGGCACTCGGCGGGTCAAAGCTGGCGCGGGCGTCGCAGTTGAAGCCATGGTCTGCGTCGTAGAGGTAGAACTCGGCATCGGGGTTGGCGCGCCGCACGGTTTCGCGGTCCGCTTCGCTGATATGCGCGTCCTTCAGGCCATAGTGAAACAGTAAGGGAGCGCGAGCCTTCTCGCCAACGATCTGCGCGTTACGCCCACCGTAGTAGCTCACCGCAGGAAGGCCAAGGCGGGCGGCTGACAAGTAGGCCACGCTGCCTCCCCAGCAATAGCCGACCGAGCCCACGTTGCCGGCGCTGGCGATGGCTTTCGCTGCTGCCTCCACGCTTGCCACTGCACGGTCAAAGCCAAGCGCGCTGACAAGTTCCACGCCCTTTTGCATGCCGGCTTGGTCATAGCCCAGTTCCACACCCTTCTCGATCGGGTCAAATACCGCTGGGGCGATCGCCGTGTAGCCAGCCTGCGCATATTTGTCAGCCACACTGCGTATGTGCGGGTTGACACCGAAGATTTCCTGTATCACAACGATACCGCCTTTGGGCGTTCCCGTCGGCTCGGCCAGATAGGCGCTCAAACGCTGTCCATCTGCGGTGTGAAGTTCAATGATTTTGCCCATATCGAGAGATCTCCGTCATGTTGACACCCGCACGATGCGGGACCAGATCGCGTATTTTCGCGGTCCGCGCAATTGTGTGCAGATGTCACATCGCAGGCCTCGCGCCCAGCACACTTCGCGCACAGTCCAAAGCCATGCGTGCGTAACTGTCACCGAATAGCAAAGCATGGTTGAGCAGGTGGTAAAGCTGGTACAGCGACCGGCGCCTCGGGTATCCGGGGTGTAACGGGTAATGTGCGCGGTAGGCCGACCAAAAGGTCGAAGGCGGGTGGCCAAATAGTTCCATCATTGCGAGTTCGGCCTCGGCATCGGAGTGACTGACAGCAGGGTCGAAGATGACGGGATCGCCTGCAGCATCCATCGCCCAGTTACCGCTCCAGAGGTCCCCATGGATCAGACTGGGGTGTGGCGTATGGCCGTCGGCGAACAAATCGGGCAAGGCGTCGCACACGGCATCCACCGCGCTCAGCAGGATCGGGGACGCGGCGCGCTCCATCAGCCGTTGGCGCATTGCATTGAGGCGTTGGTCGCGCCAAAAGCCGATCCAACAAATGACGTCGTCGCTTCGCGTCCAACCGTTGGCCTGCACGGTGGATCCGAGAAAGTTTGCTTCGCCCCAACCGAAGCGGTCTCGGGCTTGCGCGTGCATGGTCGCCAATTGCTCGCCAAATCGTGCGCCCGAGTCGGGGTCGACAGGCTGCAGATCGATCCATTCCAGCGCCAGCAGCGAACCGCCTGAAGGCAGTTCGGCGAGCGCCGCAATCTCCGGCGTGCGGATGCTCGCGTTTGCGGCAAGAGCGCGCAGGCCGATGGCCTCGGCGTCCAGCATCGCGGCGCGGTCTGCGCCTGCCGCCTTGAGAAACAATCGGTGACCTGCTTGATCGCTAGCCTGCCAGGTTTCGCAAAAGCCGCTCGAATTCAGTGGGCGTAGGGACCAGGCCCCACCGAATGTGCCGCGCAGCGCGTCGCGAATTGCCTCACTGCTCATGCCTT
>JAKBCY010000239.1 GCA_021807445.1 Pseudomonadota bacterium | reverse complement strand
CGCAACCTGGATGCGGTCAATGGCGTCGCGCAACCACAAGCGAATATCCGTCGCCACCTGATCGTTACGACTGCGCCCCGTGTGCAGACGCTTGCCGGCATCACCCACCAGTTGCGTCAGGCGTGCCTCAATATTGAGGTGCACATCCTCCAGGTCCAGCTTCCACTCGAAGCTTCCGGCCACGATGTCCTGCTCGATCTGAGTCATCCCGCGTTCGATGTCAGACAGGTCTTGGGCGCTAATAATGTGTTGGGCAGCCAACATGCGCGCATGTGCCAGCGAGCCCTGGATATCGAATCGGGCTAATCGCTTGTCAAAGTCCACCGAAGCCGTGTAGCGTTGCACCAGCGCATCGACTGGCTCGGAAAAAAGGGCCGACCAGGCCTGCTGCTTACGGTCGAGGGATGAACTCATGGGAGATGAAATGGCTGTATACAGCGCAATGGCGGGCAATGACAGGAGATTGTATTGAGCGAGCCGCAGTCACCGTCCATTGAAACGCGCGCAACGCCGCAGTCTGCACTACTGCCAGACGCCTGTAACGCGGGCGCAGCCATTCGCGCCTATGTGCTGGTGAACGCTGTCGTGCTGTTGCTCCCTCTCGCTTCAAGTCCCCGGCCGAGCGCGTGGTCGAGCCTTTTGTTGCAGGGGCTTGCGGTGGCAGAGCCTGGGGCTGCGATCTGGCTCGGCGTGATGTGTCTGTCGCGACGATCCTGGCGCAAGCTAGGGAGCGTCGCGCGCATCGTCGTTGGCATCGGCGCGGGGGCTGCGGCCGGCTGGATCGCGCAGGCCCTTGTGGACTCGGTGCTCGATGTGGGCACGGGCAGCACAATGCCCGACTGGCGTAGCGCGCTGCTCGGCGCCGTCCTGGCGAGCGTATTCCTGCATTACCTGAGCCTGCGCGTGCAGGCATTGACCCCAGCGACGGTCCAGGCACGCCTGGATGAATTGCAGGCGCGCATCCGCCCTCATTTTCTGTTCAACGCGCTGAATGCGGCAAGCGCCCTTGTGCGCGAACAACCACAACGTGCCGAGCAGGTGCTGGACGATTTGGCGGAACTGTTTCGGGCCACCGTGAGTCGCCCGGGCACGTTGAGCACAGTGCAAGAAGAGGTCGACTTGGCGCGGCGATACCTGGATATCGAAGCCGTGCGTTTCGGCGCGCGCATGCAGGTCCGATGGGCGGTAGACACCGGCCTGGAACATCTGCGTATTCCGTCCCTGACCCTGCAACCGCTCGTGGAGAATGCTGTGCGCCACGGCGTCGAATCCGGCACCGGGCCTTGCCTGATTGACGTGTGGGTGACGCCACGCGCGGGCATGGTCGAGCTCGGCGTCGTCAACGACTATACGCCAAGCACCAAGTCAAATGGGCGCGGTACCCGCGTGGCCCTGTCCAACATCGCCCAACGCCTGCAACTGCTCTATGACATCACTGCTGACCTTCACCATGGCCCTGTTGATGGCTTGGTACCACCACGCTACCGTGTTCGCATCCGCCTGCCGCTATGAACATCCTCATCATCGACGATGAACCGTTAGCCCGTGCCCGTCTGCGGCATCTGCTCGGCGATCTGCCCCAATGCGCGCAGTGCCGCGTGGATGAGGCTGGCGACGTGGATACGGCCCGCAGGAAGATGCGCAGTGATACCTACCACTTGTTGCTTCTCGATATTCAGATGCCCGGTGCGAGCGGCCTAGAACTCGCCGCCGAACTCGTGCAGAGTCGACCACAGGCAGCGTCCCTTCCTGCAGTCGTGTTCGTGACGGCACACGACGAGCACGCGCTGGCCGCGTTCGAGCACGCTGCCGTGGACTACCTCACGAAGCCCGTGCGTCGTGATCGCTTGGCACGAGCCATTGAACGCGTGCGCCCTCTCTTGCACAATGGCAAGGCACCGCAGGATCCAGTCTCGGGAAACAAAACCGTCACCCCGGCACTTTCGGTCATTGAGCGCGGCGCACTGCTGCGCGTGCCTGTTGCGGAAGTCCTGTACTTCCGATCTGACAACAAATACACGCTGGTGCGCACGGCTGCGCGCCACCATCTCATCGATACGGCTCTGGGCGATTTGGAGGAACGATTTGCCGAGCGCTTCGTGCGTACCCATCGCAGCGCCTTGGTCGCGATGGAAGCCATCATTGGTCTGGAGCGCGTCAAAGCCTCAACCACCCAGGCCCCCGATGACAGTGCCGACTGGGTGGTGCGCGTCCGAGGCATTGGCGAGACTCTGCCCATCAGCCGCCGCCAGCTTCCTGTGCTGCGCGGTTTATTGCGACGGGTTTAGACCCTGTGCGCTCAGCCCATGAGCAATGCGATCGCACCAAACACCAGGCAGTAGATCCCAAAGGGCCGCAGGGCCTTGACTTCATGCCCGTGGAACCAACGCATCAGAAACCATGTCGACAGCCATGCACATGCTCCCGACAGAACTCCAGCGGCCATGATCGTTCCCAGCAATCCTTGCGGGATGCCTGCATGCATCAGCTTGGGAACTTCCAGCAGGCCCGCAGCCGCAATGATGGGTGTGGCCAACAGAAAGGAAAAGCGCGCGGCCGCCTCATAGCCCAGCCCTACGCCCAACCCTGCGACAAGCGTGGCTCCGGATCGCGAAAACCCCGGAATCAGTGCAAGAGCTTGCGCCCCGCCAATCAACAAGGCACGCTTGTAGCCCATGGCGGGCAGATCAGCGCTTGCACGGCGATTTTTCCAGAAATCGCCCAGAATCAGCATCGCTCCGTTGAGCATGAGCGCTACTGCAGCAAACGTAAATGCACCAAAAAGTGCCTTGATTTTGTGCGCGAACAAAAGCCCTAACAACCCTGCCGGAATGCTTCCCACCACCAACAGCCACAGCAGTTGCGCTTGGGGATTGCCGGTTCCGCCGCGTGCTCTGAGCCAACCCGCAATGAGTTGAACCCAGTCCCGCCAGAAATACAACAGCAAGGCTGCGGCAGTGCCCAAGTGCAGGACCACCACGAAGGGGAGAAACCAATCGGAGTCCCGCGCGACTGGCCAATGCAGAAGGGCCGGCACCAAAATGCTGTGACCCAGACTTGAGATCGGAAAAAGCTCGGTCACGCCTTGCAGCGCAGCCATGGCCAGCAGGTAGATCGACGAATGCATGCATGCTCCAGAAAAATTGTGCGGATCGGTTGATCCCGCAGGGGATTCTTGCAGCTTCGCGCATCCCGCGATGCATGTTACGTGCTGCCACCCCAAGCGCCGATCCGTTGTGGCGACCATGACGCACTCGCGTTTGAACATGTGCCGGCGCATTCCCCTTCCTCGTCCGGCCCGACGCGCAGTGTCGCCCAGGCAACGCCGTCCGTTCAGGATGGAGTCAAGCGGGCGGTTTGCGCTTGTTGCTCTGTCCTCGGCTGGATCAAAGACCAGCATGCAGCGCCGCAAGGTCACGCTCAAGCTGGACCCCAATGCCGCGCCGTCTGCGCGGCTCGAGGCGTGGATGCGACTGCACGGCGCGTTGGACAACGCGGCGCTGGAAGGGCGGACTGGGCGACGTTCGACGATGGACAGTCCATCGCGAACCCGCGCTGGGTGCGCGAGGAACTGCCGCGCCTTGCCGCGTTGCAGCGCGAGCGTGCCCGCAAGAAGAAAGGGTCGCTGCGCGACAAGCGGTTGAGCCACAGCATCGCCATCTTGCACGATCGCATCTCCAATCTGCGACGGGACTTCCTGCACAAGGAAACAACCAAGATGGTGCGGCAATGCGCCGTGCTGGCGACGGAGCAACTTCGCTCACAGAACATGAGCCGCAGCGCGAAGGGCACGGTGGAAGCACCGGGACGGCGCGTGCGGCAGAAGACCGGACTCAACCGGGAGCTGCTCTCGGCCGGGTTCGGCATGGCGCATCCGATGCGCGCGTACAAAGCGGAAGAAGCT
>JAKBCY010000034.1 GCA_021807445.1 Pseudomonadota bacterium | reverse complement strand
GAAGGCCGCCGCCATCACTGTGCCTGACGCCTGCAGGTCCTTGATCAATTGACTGGCTTGGGCGAAAAATCCACGCCGGTTGAGCAAACCCGTCAACGGGTCCGCTTGCGCCAGCCGATGCAGTTCGTGCTCGTAGCGCTTGCGTGCGGTGATCTCCACCAGACTGGCAATCGTGGCCGGTTCCCCGTGAAATTGCAGGACTGCCGATGACAACATCACATCCACGGCACGACCATCGGTGGTCTTGAGCTGGACATCCAGCGGTCCGACACGACCATCACGCAAGAGCTGTTCCCGTTGCTGCGCGAACTGAACGGGGTCCACAAAGAAATCGGCGCTGAACGCCGCCTCGCCTGCGCGGACTTTGCCAGCCGCATCGAGAAGATTCTCCGCCGCCTGGTTGTAGCGCAGCACCCGCCCGCTCAACTGCTGGCTGAGCACCATGGGCACTGGCGTGGTGTCGAACAGGCGTTGCAGGTTTTCCTCGCCCGCGAGTGCTCGCTTTTCCGCCGCCATGCGCTCAGCGACCTCGCGCCGCAACCGATTGCGATCCATCCAATTCATGCGCTGAATCCGGTTGAGCTGGGTGGCCACCTGCCAGCCGACAAAGTTGGCAAATACGAGCAAAATGCTCACGATGCTGCTGACCTTCGGTTCAGCATGCAGCACAAATACGGCTTCCAGAAGGAAGATCACGGTAAAAATGGGGCCAACCCAGAGGGAACCGGCGCTCAATGCCGGCGCGTAGGCATAAAGCGCGATCGTCAAGAGCAGCGCCGTAATCGCGTGGTAGTCAACGGTGCCGCCATAAGCCGGGACCAGGACAAGAAAAATGCCAAGGACCGAGACCTCGAATGCCAGCAACGCGCGCGCCATGCGCCCGGGCTCCGCAGCCTCAGGCCTGCGGCCCAGAACGACGAGTCGGATGCCCAGGGCCAGCACAATCAAGCGCAGCGCCAGAAGGCCAAAAAGCACGGGCCTGGAGCCCAGTACGGTGAAATCCGTGTACGCCGCGAGCATGAACGCGACGCTACCCCACAACCCGAGAATGCGCAGTCGCGCGCTGATGTATTCCCACTCGCCGCTCAAGAACGCATGCTCGTCCTCGACGTGCAGAAACAGCCCATTTCGACCCAACGGGGTGCGGGCTTGCTCCTGAGCGATGAGCGAATCGGGACTCATGGGGGGCCGCGATGCCAAAACTGCATGCTAACCCCGGATGAAGGCGCGACACCAGCCCTCCCGGTTCCGAACGCCCAAGATCCTCGTCGGTTGCTCGCGCACCCTACCCAAGCCCCAGGCCGGTGGCCCGCTCGCCATCATTGCTTGTCCTGCCGACGTCCTGCGAATCCCGACCAGCTTGCATCACTGCTCGACGTCGCCAATCAGTGGTCGCGCTGCATGGTCTTCACGGACAGCGTCCCCGTGGCAATCCCTTGGTTCTTGGTGCCCCGTGCGTCCGACTGCATCCGTCCCCGGTCTGCCCGATGGGGCGCGCCGGAGACAGTTCAATGCTAAAACGCATGCGATCGGCGGTTCAGGCCGATTTGATGCGCATCCAGGTGGTCTTGAGTTCGGTGTACTTGTCGAAGGCGTGAAGCGATTTATCGCGCCCGTTCCCAGACTGCTTCACGCCACCGAAAGGCACGGTGATGTCATCTTCGTCGTACTGATTCACATGCACCGTTCCCGCCTGCAATGCACGCGACACGCGCACGGCGCGATCGATATTGCGCGTCCACAACCCGGCATGCAGGCCATAGCTGCTGTCGTTGGCCATGGCAATGGCATCCTGCTCCGTTTTGAATCGCATAACGGCAAGCACCGGGCCGAAGATCTCCTCGCGGGCGATCTTCATGCTGTTGTTCACTTGGTCGAACACCGTGGGCGCCACGAACTGACCACCGGTTTCTTCAAGGGCGCGGCAGCCGCCCGTGACACACTGCGCGCCTTCGGCCAAGCCGCTCTGAATGTAACCCATCACCGTCTGCGTCTGCCCCTCGTCGACCAAGGCGCCAAGCAACGTTCCTGGATCCAGCGGGTCGGCTGGCGCGTACTGCGGGGTCAGGGCTCGCAGTTTCTCGACGAAGGCGTCGGCAATGTCTTCCTGCACGAGCAGACGTGAGGGCGCGTTGCACGACTCGCCCTGGTTGTAGAACATGCTACTTGCGGCGGTGGCTGCGGCACGATCCAGATCATCGAAGTCTGCAAACACAATATTCGCAGACTTGCCTCCGAGCTCGTTGTAAATGCGCTTGAGGTTGCTGCGGCTCGAATAGTCAAGCATCTTGCGCCCCACTCGGGTGGAACCGGTGAAGCCCACGGCATCCACGCCCATGTGCAGCGCCAACGCCTCGCCCGCCTCGTGGCCATAGCCTGGCACGACATTGAAGACGCCCTCGGGCAACCCTGCTTCCAGCGCAAGCTCGGCGAGGCGCAGCGCCGTGAGCGGAGACTTTTCGCTGGGCTTGAGCACGACGCTGTTACCCGCGGCGAGCGCTGGCCCAAGCTTCCATGATGCCATCAGCATGGGGTAGTTCCAGGGCACAATCGCGCCCACCACGCCTACCGGCTCCCGTGTGATGAGCGCCAGGGCGTCGCGGCCCGTCGGGGCAACCTCGTCATAGACTTTGTCAACGGCCTCGCCGTACCACTGGATGCAGCGCGCTGCACCGGGCACATCAGAGGAAAGGCTGTTGCGGATCGGTTTTCCCATGTCCAGCGTCTCGAGCAAGGCGAGTTCCTCACGCGCAGCGCGCATTTGCTCGGCGAAGGCCAGCATCACTTTCTTGCGTGCAGCCGGCGACTTGCCCGCCCAGCGGCGATCTTCAAACGCCGCTCGAGCGGCGGCCACGGCGCGGTCGACGTCGGCGGCCTGGCCGCGCGCCACACGCGTGATGACTTTGCCGTCCAGCGGCGAGATGCAATCGAACCACTGTCCATCCGTGGCGTTGTAGCGCTGGCCATTGATGAGCATGCGCCCGTCGATGCCTGCGGCGATGCGGTCGGCTGCACGGGCGTGCCAAAGGTCACGTGGCGAGGGTGTGTTCATGTGAATCTCCAAAGGTAGATGGTGTGATTTATTGATCGCCTGCCGGCGACTGCGGTAGCGTCAAGAACCACAGAATTTTTTCGTGCGAGGCATAGCGTACGCGCCATGCCCCAAGCTCACCTTGCCAGGTGCCGCCATTGAACCGCCCGCTGGGGTCGGCGTAGGGGTTCCACGCCTGCTGGCAAGGATTCCTGCGCAACACGCGGTCCGCTGCGGGAATCAACGCCTACTGCATCACTTGCTTGGGGCCGCGAGAACATTGTTGTTATTGCTGTATCTGCCATCGGAAACGTTGAGGACGGTCGGCAACTTCGAGTACAGGCAGTTCGCCCGTAGCGCCAGATCTTAGCGACTGGCGACATCACAAATGGTCGCCCCTTGAACTGCCGCCCACAGGATTCGGTTCGAAATTGTTGCGCGCGCTCGACAGGCTCTACCCTTGCGCATCATCCTGGTTGTAGGCGGAGGGGACGGGCTTGCCTGCCCTGAACGGATTCGGTGCGCGGCAAGCCCCGCCGTTCCGGACGGTGCATATGCCAAACGGATCATCTGCACGGCCGCGTGGTCAGACACCTGCGAGGCTTCCTCCGTGGTCTTGCGGCTGTGCTGAGTTTGCGCCTGGGCTTCAGGTGGCTGCACCTTGGCCCGCTGGCGTTGACGCCGACGAAACGTTTTGCGACAGCAACTGAGGGGCTAGTCCTGGCGGGACAGCGCATGAATAAATTATGACACTACGGTTCCGGTATCTCCTGCATGAATGCCGGGGTGGAAATCCATTTCCCGTCGATATGCTGCAGTACTTTCCTTGGCGCGCCGCCGCTCGCGGCGTGCCATCAACAGACTGCTGATGGCCACGGCGACGATGACCAGATAGACGGTGACGGCTCCCACAACGTTGATCGTGGGACTAAGGCCAAGTCGGGCACGCGAGAAGATGACAACGGGCAAGGTGGTGGCGCCTGGCCCGGAGAGGAATGCCGAAATGACGACCTCGTCGAGCGAAAGCGAGAATGCCAGCAACCAAGCTGACACGAGCGCCTGTGAGATCGAGGGCAACGTCACCAGCATGAAGACCTGGAAAGGTCGCGCCCCGAGATCCATTGCAGCCTCTTCAATCGACTGGTCCATCTCCTTCAAGCGCGACTGCACCACAACCGTGGCGTAGGAAATCGCCATGACGGTGTGGCCAATGAAGATGGTGAAGAAGCCCTTCTGGGGAAACCCGATCGCTTTTTGCACCGTGACGAAGAACAGCAGCAGCGCCAGCGCAATAACTACCGTAGGCATGACCAAGGGAATATTGATCATGAAGTTGAGCAGGCTCTTGCCGCGAAAACTTCGGTAACGTGTCAGCGCAAAGGCCGCTAGCGTCCCAAGCACCACGGATGTCGTTGCGGTGGCCAACGCAACCTTGAGCGAAAGCGCGAGGCCGCTGATGACCTCCTGATCGTGCACTACGGCACCATACCACTTCAGGGTCCAGCCACCCCAGACCGTGACCATGCGCGAGTCGTTGAACGAATACACGACCAGCACGACGATGGGGAGGTAAAGAAACACATAGACCAGAATCAGCCAGGCCGTGGCCAACGCTGCCGAACGCTTCATCGCGCAGCCTCCATGGTCTTGGTCTGGAATTTGTTGAAGATGGCGATGGGCACGAGGATGAGGAGGATCATCACGATTGCCACGGCCGAGGCGCGTTGCCAGTCGAGATTGGCAAAGAATTCATTCCACATCACGCGCCCAATGTTGAGCGTGGAGGGGCCGGCAAGCAGCTCCGGAATGACGTACTCGCCCACGGCCGGAATGAAGACCAGCAAGGATCCGGCGATGATCCCGGAGCGCGACAGCGGAACCGTCACCAGCCAAAAGGTTTTGAGCGGTGTGGATCCGAGATCGGCCGCGGCTTCGATCAGCCGTGTGTCCATTTTGACGAGGGTGGCGTACAAGGGCAGGATCATGAACGGGATATACCCATAAACCATCCCGATCATGAACGAGAACTCGGTAAACATCATGCGCATTGGCGTGTGGATGATGCCAGCCCACATGAGGAACTGGTTGACCAGCCCGTTAACGTCGAGCAGATTTTTCCAGGAATAAATACGAATCAGGAAGGACGTCCAGAAGGGCAGCATCACCAGCATGAGCAGGGCCGGACGCAGCGAAGGCTTCGCCCGCGCCATGAAATAGGAGAATGGGTAGCCGATCGCCAAGCAGAGAACCGTAGTCAGAAACGCATACCAGAGCGATGACAGGTACGTGAGGATGTACAGGTTGTCGCGCACAAGCGCCAGATACGCTCCGAAACGGATTTTGAACTGCAGGCTATCGTTGACAAACGCGACGATGGGCTCGAATCCGATGCCCAGCGCGTTGCTCTCGGATAGGCTGATCTTGAGCAGGATCAAAAATGGCGCCAGCAAGAAAACGGCGAGCCAGAGCTGGGGGGATCCGATGACGGCCAGGCGTCCCCAGTTCAGGGGCCTCTTGACGCGCTTGCCATCGGAAGGGATAAGGTCGGCCATGCTCGTGCGTCCTCAATCGACAATGACCACGGGTGCCGTCGCCGCCCAGCTCGCGGTGATCGGCTCACCGATGGCGAATGGATCCGCATGGCGATCGGCGTTGGATACCGTCACACGCATGCGGCGCTGCGTGGGCAACTGAATCTCATACGCCGTGTAGCTTCCCATGTAGGAGCGGCCCGAGATCACCCCATGCACGGCGTTGTGCTCATGCGGCTGATGGCCAGCGTCCAAGGCGATCTTTTCCGGACGCAATGCCACGTTCAGCTCCATGCCCAGCGTGCCCACGATGCCATGACCGATGCGGAACAGTCCGTCGTCGGTACGAATCTCGCAATGGTCGGGCTCGTCGGTGACAAGCCTGCCTTCGAACAGATTGACGTTGCCGATGAAGTCGGCCACGAAACGTGTTTTGGGATGCTCGTAAATCTCGCTGGGTGTACCCAGTTGCAGAAATCGCCCCTCGCGCATCACCGCAATGCGGTCAGCCATGGTCATGGCCTCTTCCTGGTCGTGCGTCACCATCACGCACGTGACGCCCACCTTGCGCAGGATGCTCACGAGCTCGAGCTGCGTGCGCTCGCGCAGCTTCTTGTCGAGTGCGGCCAGCGGCTCGTCGAGGAGCAGAAGTTTGGGCCGCTTGGCCAGGCTGCGAGCAAGCGCTACGCGTTGCTGCTGGCCCCCCGAGAGCTGGTGTGGCTTGCGCTTGGCATAGGGTTTGAGCTGTACGAGGTCCAGCATCTGCTCCACGCGCTGGGTCACGGTGTTCCGGTCCATCTTGTCGCGGCGCAGGCCAAATGCGATGTTGTCAAATACGGTGAGGTGTGGAAAGAGGGCGTACGACTGAAACATCATGTTGATGGGGCGCTCATAGGCAGGCAGACCCGTAATGTCCTCGCCCGCCAGAAAAACCTGTCCCCTGGTCGGTGTCTCAAACCCGGCCAGCATGCGCAACAAGGTTGATTTTCCGCAACCGGACGACCCGAGCAAGGCAAAAATCTCACCTTGTTCAATATCGAGCTCGATGCTGTCGACAGCGACAACGTCGCCAAAGCTTTTGGTTACTCCAACGATCTTAAGAAAGGCTCCTGTCGCATCGGACTGCGTCGGGGCCTTGCCGTTCATCTTCGCCATATGTCGTTCTCGTGGCTTGCGCCGTGACGCGCCACCCGCAGGTCTCCTGCTGCAGGTGGCATGGGTTTTACAGACCTGTCTTGAACCTGGTGTACAGACGGGTGACCATGCGACGCTCGTTGCTGGAATAGACCTTCGGCGGAATGAGCTTGTTCATCATGGCCTGATCAAGGAACACGTAGTCGTTGTCTTTCACGCTTGGCAGCACCAACGGCAGCGATGCGGGAACCGGGTTTGCGTAGTACACCGTGTTGGAGTCGGCTGCACAAACCTTCGGTTGCAGACGGTAGTTGATGAACTTGTACGCGTTGTCAATGTGCTTGGCATCGGCCGGGATGGCCATGGTGTCGATGAAGATCACAGCCCCGTGCGTGGGGGCAAAGACCTTGATGGTCTGCCCGTTCCTGGCTTCCTGGGCACGATGCGCAGCAATGCCCATGTCACCGGACCAACCAAGCGCTGCGCAGATCGAGCCCCCGGCCAGGTCGTTGATGTACCCGGAGGAGGAGAATTCGCTGACGTCGTTACGGACCTTCTGCACCATGGCAAAGGCTTTCTGGAAGTCCGCTGGATTGTTTGTGCCCTGCGGGATGCCGAGATAGTTGAATGCGGCTTCCATGATGTCAGGGCCAGAATCAAGGAAGGAAACGCCGCAGGATTTCAGCTTGTTGGCGTAGGTCGGGTTGAACAGCAATGCCCAGGGATTCGCCGGCATCGGCGTGCCGCCAAGGGCCTTTTTCACTTTGCCCACGTTGATGCCCACCGTGGTGTAGCCCCACATCCAGGGAATCAGGTATTTGTTGCCCGGATCGACCTTGCCCAAAATCCTCATCAACTCGGGATTGAGGTTCCTGTAATTCGGGATCTTGGCCTTGTCCAGGGGGTGCAACAAGCCCCCTTGAATGTCAATAGCCGCCCAATTCGACGACGGCACGACGATGTCGTAGCCCGTGTCGCCAGCCACCATCTTCGCGAACAGGGTTTCATTCGAGTCGAACGTGTCGTAGCGCATCTTGATGCCCGACTCCTTCTCGAAATCAGGCACCGTCGTCGGGGCGATATAGTCCGACCAGTTATACATATTGAGCACGTTGTCGGCGGCCGATGCCTGCTGGGGGGCACCCAGGATCAACGCAGCGGCACCGATGGCAAAGGCCGAGAGCAGCTTGCCGGCGACGGACGATCTCCGCCTCACCGTCTTTGAAAGCGGCGGTTGTGAGCAAGGTTTGGTAGGCATCAACACTCCCCAGGGAAATTGTCAGACTGGTCGAAAGGGGCCCTTGGAACTACGCAATATTGGTGCCAAAGGCCGTAGCAGAGCACTGTCACGGCACGCGTTTATAGCAGCCCGTCCTCACGCAAACCAGCCAGTGTGTCATCCAAGCTACGACGGATCCGCGCGATCATGAGGTCGATCTCGGCGTGGGTGATCACCAATGGGGGCGCGATGATCATTCGCTCTTCCACGGCACGCATGACCACACCGTTCTTGAAACAGTGGTCGCGACAGCGATACCCCACGCCCAACTCGGCGTCGAAAAGGGTGCGCGTCATCTTGTCTTTGTAGAGCACCAGCCCTGCGACCATGCCCAACGATTGGGCGTCGCCGACAAGCGGATGGTCGCCGAGCGTCGCGAATTGTTGCGCCAGATACGGCGCGCTGTCCTGGGCGACGCGTTCGATCACCCCCTCTGCGCGCAGGGCCTGCACATTGGCGATGGCGACCGCGCAGCAAGTGGGATGGCCCGAATAGGTAAAACCATGCGTGAACTCACCACCCTTCTCGATAAGGACATTGGCGACACGCTCGCCCACGAGCACGCCGCCAAGCGGCAGGTACCCCGAAGTCACGCCCTTGGCAAAGGTGATCAGGTCGGGCTGGGTATTGATGTGCGGGTGTTGGCACCCGAACCAGTGACCAAGCCGTCCAAAGCCGCAGATGACCTCATCGGACACGAGCAGGATGCCGTATTGATCGCAGATGCGCTGAATCTCGGGCCAGTAACTGGCTGGCGGGATGATCACGCCCCCGGCGCCCTGCACGGGCTCACCAATGAAGGCCGCCACGTTTTCGGGCCCCAGCTCGAGGATCTTGGTTTCCAGCCAGCTCGCTGCGCGCACGCCGAAATGTTGCTCGCTCTCGCCCGGATGCCCATGTTGAAGTTGATAAGGCTGGTCGATGTGCGTGATGCCTGGAATGGGCAGGTCCCCTTGCTCGTGCATGCCGGTCATGCCCCCAAGCGAGGCGCTGCCCAGCGTGCTGCCGTGGTAGGCATTGTGGCGGCTGATGATCGTCTTGCGTTGCGGTTGCCCCATCACATCCCAGTAGCGGCGCACCAGACGGATGACGGTGTCATTGCCTTCAGAGCCCGAATTGGTGAAAAATACGTATTCGAACCCGGGTGGCGCAACCTCGGCGAGAAGCGTGGCGAGCTCCGCGGCTGGTGCCGTAGTGGTCTTGAAGAATGCGTTGTAGAACGGAAGCAGCTGCATCTGGCGCGTGGCAGCATCGACCAAATCCTGCCGACCGTAGCCGAGGTTGACGCACCAGAGTCCGGACATGCCGTCGATGATTTCGTGGCCCTCGGAGTCCCAGATGCGCACGCCGTCGCCACGCACAATCACGCGGGCGCCCGACGCATTGAGGCCCTTGGTGTCGGTGAAGGGGTGCAAGTGGTGTGCCGCGTCTTTTGCGCGCAGGGCAGCCGTGTCAAACGTGGGGGGGGCATTGGGCTTCATGCAAGTCTCCGTGCGGAGGTCTGGCTCGATGTTTTGGTGACCATGATGGGAACGAGCCTGGACGCGCGCATCTTTGGCTGATTTGGACTTTCGCGCGCCGAGGCTCATCCCTCATACGTGCAGCAGCAGGTGCTCGCGCTCCCAGGGGCTGATGACCTTCATGAACTCGGCGTACTCGCTCATTTTCACGGCCTTGTAAATGCCGCAAAAGCGCTTGCCGAGGACTTTTTCGATTTCCGGCACTTCTTCAAGCATGCGCACCGACTCCGACAGGCTCTGTGGCAGCGGAATGGCGTTAGGGCGGTTATATGCGCTCCCCTTCATCTCGGCCAACGGCTCGATTTTTTTGACCAGGCCCAGGTAGCCGCAGGCCAGGCTCGCTGCCAACGCTACGTACGGGTTGGCATCGGCGCCAATGACGCGGTTCTCCATGCGCCGGTTCTCGGGATTGGAATTGGGGACGCGAATGCCCACAGTGCGGTTGTCACAGCCCCACTCCACATTGGTCGGAGCGGCTGTGTTGGCCACGAGTCGGCGGTACGAGTTGACGTAAGGCGCGAAGAACGCCATCACATGCGGAATGTATTTCTGCAATCCGCCGATGTAGTGCATGAAAGCCAGGGATTCAGTGCCATCGGGACTGCTGAAAATGTTGTGACCTGTCTTGCGGTCCACGATGCTCTGGTGCACATGCATGGCACTGCCGGGCTCACCCGCCATTGGCTTGGCCATGAAAGTGGCGAACATGTTGTGACGCAGCGCCGCCTCGCGCAGGGTGCGTTTGAAGAAGAATACCTTGTCGGCCAGGTCCAGCGGGTTGCCATGCAGAAAATTGATCTCCATCTGCCCAGCACCGACCTCGTGAATCAGTGTATCCACGTCGAGGTCCATCGCATCGCAGTAGTCGTAGATGTCTTCGAATAAAGGATCGAACTCGTTGACAGCGTCAATGCTGTAATGCTGGCGCGACGTTTCAGCCCGTCCCGATCGCCCGATGGGAGGGCGCAAAGGCTGGTCGGCATCGGTATTCTTGTCGACCAGGTAAAACTCCAGCTCCGGCGCCACGACGGGCTCCCACCCTTTGTCCGCGTACAACTTGATAACGTTCTTCAGCACTGTTCGCGGCGCGTAATCAACGGCCTCACCATCCTTGAAGTAGCAGTCGTGAATGACCTGCGCGGTGGGGTCGGTGGCCCAAGGTACAAGCCGAACCGTGCTTGGATCCGGCACCAGGTTCATATCGCGATCGGTGTCCGCAATCAGCGTGTCGAGCTTCTCGTCCTCCGGCCAATTGCCGGTCACCGTCAGCCCCATGATGCTTTCGGGAAGACGCATGCCACGATCCTCGGTGAACTTGCTCCGCGGCAGGATTTTGCCTCGAGCCACACCGGTAAGATCGGGCACCAGACACTCGATCTCGGTAATACGGCGCTCGTTCATCCATCGCTCAAGATCGTTGAAGGTCCACTGTTTTCGATTCTCGACATTCATGATTCCGGGGTCCAGATCGCGACTCATGGTTGCACCTTGAAGTTTTGGCTCGCAAAACCCGCCGGCAGCGCCCTGTGCTGGCAGGCCACAGATCTTCAGGCCGCTTTTGGTGCAGGCGCGCGCAAACGCTCCCGGTTTCGGTTGGCTTGCTGGCGGCATGCATCGCCAAAGGCGGCGAACAACGCGCGCGAAACGGGATTGGTGGCAGCCTGCCATTCCGGATGCCACTGCACGCCAAGCAGGAATCCCGGTGCGCTGCGGTGCGTGTAAGCCTCGATCAGTCCGTCGGGCGCATGCGCCTGAGCGAGCAGTTCGGGCGCCAAGGTCTTGATCCCCTGGCCGTGCAAGCTGTTGACCTGCCAGCTTGGCGAACCCACGACGCCTTCGAGCCATCCGCCAGGCACGGCTACAAGGGCATGAGCCGGACCATATTGGACCTCGACGGACATCGCCTCATCCTCGCGGTGATCGGCAAACCCTTGTGTGTGATGCACCTCCTGCAACAAACTGCCACCGAGGGCCACGTTGATTTCCTGAAAACCCCGACAGATGCCGAACACTGGCACACCGCGCGCGATGGCCGCGCGAATCAGCGGTAGTGTGGTGGCGTCGCGTGCCGGATCGGCAGGAGATTGCGGGTTGGAAAGCGCCTCACCGTAGTGGCGTGGCTCGACGTTCGACGGCGAACCCGTGAACACCAATCCGTGCACTGTGTCGAGTAACGCGTCCACCGGCAACCTTTCGCCAAGGGCCGGCAGCAGAAGTGGCAGGCAGCCGGACAGGTCCAGCACAGGGTCGGCGTATTTCTGCGCCACCGCGTATGTGGGGTGATCAGCAATGGTTTTCAGATCGGTGGACACGGCCACCACGGGCAGAAAGTGGGCGTTCATGGCAATGAGTCATCAAAGCAGGATTAGGTTAGGCAGCAAAACGCGCGACAGGGCGCCCACCACGGAAGCCACCACGAGGCTTGCACGACGCCTCAAGGCCGAATGATGAACCTTGGCGCGACGGCCGCCCCCCCTGAAGAGGCCTGAAAACCTCGGGTTTTCCATGAGCTGCAGCATTTCTGCGAGCTCAAGAGATACGCCGTCAATGGTACCTCCGACGGTACCACGACAGGCTTTTCAAACCGAGCCAATTAAGCGTGGCCCAACGTGTGCGCCTCAATGGTGCCCGACGCAACGGCCGTATCCAACCGACAAACTCACCATGCGGTCCGACGCTCTCGCTGGATGGCGGCTGGAGCGCAACCGCCCTCCGCCCGCGACTTGGCCCGCGACCTCCACCTGTCGCACAGTGCACGGATACGGTCGAACGATTAGGCAGGAACGATCGGCCCCAATCCGGCCCGAACACGTGGATCCTCGCTCGGGCCCAGACTGAATTCAGCCGCCAACCGGATGTCAGGCCCCAGTGGAGCGGCAGAAGGCTGATCGGCGAAGCGAGGCCCTGGTCACTCTCGTCGCCGTGCGATTCAGGCGTTTAAACGCCTGAATCGCCTCGTATGCGTTGGGGCACGGCCTGTCCCGAGCCGTCGCCCGGCTGGCCGCGCGCGTTCTTTGCCTTTCGGTCTGCCATCTTGCACCGCCAGGGCCGGGCAGTGGCTCAACGACATCTCCGGTCGCCTCAGCCCGGCGCTTGCCCTAAACGGGGTATGCAGGGGCCCGGGAATCCAAGCCGCGCGCAGCCCCAAACAGGCGCGCACGCCTTAAGCTGCGTGCGCCACGCCGGCAAGCTGCTCCATGCGCTCCTTGTCGGCGCTGAGTTCTGCGGCAGGTCCGTCGTAGACGATCTCCCCCTCCCCCAGGACATAGGCGCGATCTGCAAGCTTCAGTGCCAGAAACGCATTTTGCTCGACGAGCAGGACCGAAATGCCTTCCTGCTTCATTCGGCCCACAGTGCGCATGACCTCCTGCACGATGATGGGCGCCAGTCCCTGAGAGGGCTCATCGAGGATCAAGAGCTTGGGGTTCAGCAACAAGGCGCGTGCGATGGCAAGCATTTCCTGCTCTCCGCCCGACAACCGCCCGCCCTTGCTGGTGCGGCGCTCGTGAAGGCGCGGAAACAGCTTGTACACGGCGTCAATCGTCCAGGGCCCCTTCGTCTCGCGCGCCACGAGCAAATTTTCGTGCACGCTGAGGTGCCCGAAGATCTTGCGTCCTTCGGGCACGTAACCCACGCCCATGCTCGCCATGCGGTAAGGTGACGCCCCCGTCATGTCCTCGCCGAAAAGCCGAATGTGACCCTGGCGCGGCGGCGTAAGGCCCATGATCGAGCGCATGGTGGTCGTCTTGCCCGCGCCATTGCGCCCCAACAGCGCGACGAGCTCGCCCTCGCCAACCTTGAGCGAGACACCGTCGAGGATGTGACTCTTGCCGTAATACGTGTGGATCGCATCCACTTCGAGAACCATGTTCATGGCTGGACCCTTGTGCTGAGCGCAACGCGCCTGCGCGGCGTGGCGCCTTGTTCGGAATCGGGCATGCAGCGCGCCTTCACGCCGCCTGCCCCAGGTAGGCGGCCTGCACGGCCGCATTGTTGGCGATTTCTTTGGCGTTGCCCTCGGCCAGCATGGTGCCGTTGTCCAACACGGTGATGCGGTCGGCAATGCCGAAGACAATTTCCATGTCGTGCTCGACGAACAGGGTCGTGATCCCCTGCTCCTTGTTCAGGCGGCGGATCAACGCGGTCATGTTCTGGGTCTCCTCGTCGCCCATGCCCGCGGTCGGCTCGTCGAGCAGCAGCAGCTTGGGCTTGCGCGACAGCGCAATGCCCACTTCGACGACGCGCTGATCCCCGTGCGAGAGCTCGCCCGCGATGCGGTCGGCCTTGGCTGCGATGCCCACGACCTGCATGAGCTCCTGCACACGCTCGTCGATCCGGGCACGCAAGGCACGCGACATCCATGGCCGGCTGCTCACGCCCATCGCCACTTCAGCGGCGATGCGCAGGTTCTCGTAGACCGAAAGTGAGAGGAAAATCTCCGTGATCTGGAACGTACGGATGATGCCTTGCTGCACCAGCGCGGACGGACTGACCCGCATGATTGGTTGGCCATCGAACAGGATGTCGCCACTGCTGGGAGGGAAAAAGCCGCTGATGAGGTTGAACAAGGTCGTTTTGCCGGCTCCGTTCGGGCCGATCACAGCGCGCAGCTCGCCTTGGTGAACCGTCAGTGAGATATCACTGAGTGCCTGCAGCGCCCCGAAACGCCGGGAAACCGATTGAAGTTGAAGCAGGCTCATAGTTTGCCCTTGCGTTGCAGAAAACCCATGATGCCCAGCGGGAAGAACAGCACCGACAGGATGAAGATCAATCCGATCACCGACATCCAGTTGTTCGTCACGGTACTGGCGTAATCGCGCACCAGAATGAAAATGGCAGCGCCGACAAAGGGCCCCCAGAAGTTACGCATGCCGCCGAGTACGGCAATGACCACGAGATCGCCTGACAGGGTGTAGTTGAGACTGTTCGGGGAGGTGAAGTTGTCGAGAAGCGCATTGAGGCCGCCGGCCAGTGCCACGATGAATCCGGAGATCGCAAACGATACGGCCGCATAGCGCTGCACTGGCACGCCAAGGAAGGTCAGCCTTTTCTGGTTTTCCCGTATGGCAACGAAGGTATGGCCAATGGGCGAATTCAGCACCATCCACAACACGGCCGCACCAATGCCGAAGCACAGCAGCACCAGGTAGTACAGACCCAAGGATCCCAGCGTCCACTTCACACCGGGCAGAATGGAAATCGCGTGGCGCGAGAACCCGGTAAGGCCGTCGTAACCGCCAGTGACGGCCTGCCAGCGGATGGCAACGAAATAAAACAACTGACCAATGGCGATGGTGATCATCGCGAAATAGATCCCTCTGCGCCGCACGGCAATCGGCGCCAGCACCGTGGCAACCACCCCTCCAAGCAAGGTCCCGCCCAGCAAAGCCAGCGGCACGCTGTGCGTTGCATACTTGAGCATCAATCCAACGCCATATGACCCCAGGCCGAAATAGGCTGCATGCCCGAAAGACAGGCCTCCGGTAAAACCAAGCAGCAGGTTCAAACCCATGGCCGCCAGCGCGAAGATGAGAACGCGCGAAGCAATATCGTTGTACCCGCCCACGTAGGGCATCCACGCCGGCGCGCTCAGCAAAAGCACCGCCAGCAATAGGGTGCCCAAGCTGGATTTGCGCCATCCACGTGCCGAGGCGCCCCGCACAGCGGGCGGCATCGTCGAAACCATTTCATTCTTCATTCGAGCAAACCCTCCTGGCCCATCAGTCCGCGCGGTCGCACGACCAGCATGACGCCCATAATCAGATAAATCACCGCCTCACTGGCAGCGGGAAAATACGCCGTGGTCACGCCCGAAGCCACGCCGATCAAAAGCCCGCCGAGCAGAGACCCAAGCAGCGACCCGACACCCCCGACGACGATGGCCACGAATGCGGGCATCAGCAGCCCGTCACCCATCGTCGGATCGAGTCCGAGCTGGCCGGCCGCCAGAATGCCCGCCACTCCGGCGAACACGATCCCGATTACGAAATTGGCCGTGCGCAGCAAGTAGATGTTCACGCCGAGGGCGGACACCGTCTCCAGATCTGCGTTGCCGGCGCGAATGCGGATGCCCAGGCGCGTGAAGCGCAGCACACCGAACAGAACTGCCGTACCAACCAGCGCCACAGCCACTACAAACAGCCGGTAGCCGGTGAGGAAGAAGTACGTCTGGCTCAGCGGGTGTCCGAGTGCCGAGGGAATCGCGAGCGGCACGCCCGTGGCACCCCAGATGGTGCGGATCGCGTCCTGCATGATCATGGCCAGCCCGAAGGTCAGCAGCAGCGAATACAGCGGATCGCGCTTGTAGAGACGGCGGATCAGGAACACCTCCACCGCCAGCCCCAGGACGCCCGCCAGCACAGGTGCCACGACCAGCGCACCCCAGAATCCAAGGTGGGGTGCCAAGGTGTAGGCGAAATATGCGGCAAGGGCCATGAAGGTCCCCTGCGCGAAGTTGATCGTATTGTTCAGGCCCAGGATGAGGGCCAATCCGAGCGCCAGCAGTGCGTAGAACGCACCTGTGATGAGCCCGTTGAACATGTTAAAAACAAGGACGAGATTCAAGGCCGCGCCTCCGGTCCGTGAAAGAGATGGCCCAGGGTGCGCAACACAAAAGGTGCGTACCCTGGGCCGGTGGATGAACCCTGCGCTCAGGCGCGCGGCAGCTTGCAGCCCATTTCCTTGGCCGACAATGCAATGCGCGCTCCAGGCACGATCTCCGAAACTTCGAACAGATTCGGGTAGGTCCCGGTCTGGATCACATGCCCTGGGAACATACTGATCATCAGCTGGTGATCCTCGGCACGATAAACCGGCGCTGTCGGCTGCAGTGCCACCTCGGGCGGCAGCACCAGACCCTCCATGGCCTTCACCACCTTGGCCGTGTCGGTCGACTTGGCCCTTTCTGTAGCAAGCTTTAATGCATAGGTCGAGGCATAGCCGAACCAGACGCGCGCCGTTGGGTATTCACCTTTGTGCGCAGCGGAGAATCGCTTAACGAAATCGGCCACGTGCGGCGTCTTAGGTTGATTCCAGTACCACTCCATCGTCCACCAGCCGTAGCGCGCTGCTTCCGGCAGCGCCTGCGCCTGCTCCAGCTCGAACAAGGCGCCGCCCACGGCGATGTCCTTGTTGATGCCAAATTGGGCGATCTGCTTCATGCAGTTGACCTGATCGTTGCCGGCCAGCAGCAGGCACAGAACCTGAGGCGCCTTGGCCTTCACATCGATCAGATACGAGGAGAAATCCGTCGTGCCAACAGGAGCCAAGGCAC
>JAKBCY010000002.1 GCA_021807445.1 Pseudomonadota bacterium | reverse complement strand
GGCGAGGCAGCGGAGAACAAGGCGCTGTTTACGCAATTTTTACGGCGGTGGCTCAATTTTTTATGCCATCTTTATGCCGAGAATCCTAGGCTACATCTTGAGCAAACGCCGGGCTGGCCCAAGTTTGCGCCTCAGCGAGAGGCAGGCATGGCGCCGCCCGGCCCAGCCCTGACGGCGCCCGAACGCCTCACTGCTTGGAGAACACCGATGTCGGATCTGCTCTGGTTGGGCTTGGGCCTGGCACTGTACGCCGTGCTGTTGCTGTTGACTGCCGGCTGCGAAGCTCTGCAAAAAGGTAAGTGACATGCACGCAATGTACTGGGTCGGCGGGGTCGTGACTCTGCTGTTGTTCGTCTATTTGGTGTATGCGCTGATCCGCGCCGAGGAGTTCTGACCCATGAATGCCGAATTCTGGGCGCTGCTCGCCACAGTCGCGCTCCTCGTCGGCGTGCTCGCCCGCCCGCTCGGACGTTATCTGGCGGCAGTCATGGATGGGCGACTGCCGCGCAGCCTGCTGACTGCCGAAGCCGCTGCACTGCGCCTGGCCGGGGTCGACCCGGCGCAGGAGATGGGATGGGGCGCATACGCCCGTGCCCTGCTGCTGTTCAATCTGCTCGGCGTGCTGGCGGTCTACGCGCTGCAGCGTTGGCAGGGGTGGCTGCCGCTGAACCCGCAGCACTTCGGCCCGGTCAGCCCTGATTCCGCATGGAACACAGCGATCAGCTTCGTCACCAATACCAACTGGCAGGGCTATGCGGGCGAAAGCACGATGGGCAACCTGGTGCAGATGGCCGGTCTGACCGTGCAGAACTTTCTCTCAGCTGCCACCGGCATCGCCGTGGCCTTCGCCTTGGTGCGCGGTTTCGCCCGCCGCAGCACGCCCACCATCGGCAATTTCTGGATCGACGTCACCCGCATCACCACCTGGGTCCTGCTGCCGATGTCCTTCGGCTTGGCCATCGTCCTGGCGGCGCGCGGTGTGCCGCAGACCCTGCAGCCCGACCGAGTCGTGGCCCTGCGTACCCCTGTGAGTTTCCAGGTACCTAAACGCGACGCACGCGGCGATCTGCTCAAGGATGCCCATGGCAACCCGGTTCTGGTGGCGTCAAGCGCGACCCGGCAGACCCTGCCGCTGGGGCCGGTGGCCTCGCAGGAGGCGATCAAAGAACTTGGGACCAACGGCGGGGGATTCTTCAACGCCAACTCGGCGCATCCCTACGAAAACCCTGATGCCCTGACCAACGTGCTGGAGATCGTCGCCATGCTGCTGATCTCGGCGGCTCTGTGCCACACCTTCGGCGAGGCCGTCGGTGACCGTCGCCAGGGCTGGGCGCTGCTGGTTGCGATGGCCCTGATGCTCGGGGTTGCGATGGGCTTCGAAGCTCATTTCGAGGCCCAGGGCAACCCGCAACTAGCCGCCCTGCACATTAACCAGTCGGCAGGCAATATGGAAGGCAAGGAAACCCGTTTTGGCGTTCCGGCCAGCGCCGTGTTCTCCGCCGCGGCCACAGGCACCTCGACTGGCGCCGTCAACTCCATGTTGGACTCGGACACGCCGCTGGGCGGCATGGTGCCCATGGTGCTGATGCAACTCGGCGAGGTCGCGCCGGGCGGTGTGGGCACCGGCCTGTACGGCATGCTGATGGCCGCCCTCATGGCGGTGTTCGTCGGCGGGCTGATGATCGGCCGCACGCCGGAGTATGTCGGCAAGAAAATCGAGTCTTTCGAGATGAAGATGGTGGCGATGGGGCTGCTGATTTCGCCGCTGCTGGCGCTGCTCGGTACCGCGTTGGCGTCGGTCACCGCGGTCGGCCTGGCAGGGCTGGCCAACCCGGGCGCCCACGGTTTCTCCGAGATGTTGTACGCCTTCACCTCGGCGTCGAACAACAACGGCAGCGCCTTCGCCGGGCTGAACGCCAACACCTCCTTCTACAACCTGAGCCTGGGCGTGGCGATGTGGCTGGGCCGATTCGTCTCAATCATCGCTGCGCTGGCCGTCGCCGGCTCGATGGCTGGCAAGAAGCGATTGGCCGGATCCAGCGGCACCATGCCGACCCACGGCGGCCTGTTCGTCGGCCTGCTGATCGGCACCGTGGTGCTGGTGGCGGCACTGACCTTCCTGCCGGCGCTGGCCCTCGGGCCGATCGTCGAGCACCTGACGCTGTGGGGCGTTCACTGAAGCGTCCCCGAGGATCCATCATGACCCGTCACGCCCTCGCCCTGTTCGAACGCGCCCTGCTTGGCCCGGCGCTGGCCGAGTCCTTTCGCAAACTCGACCCCCGAGTGCAGTTCCGCAACCCGGTGATGTTCGTCGTCTTCGTCGGCAGCATTCTGACCACCGTGCTGTGGCTGCGGGCGCTCGACGGCCACGGCCAGGCCCAGGCTGGCTTCGATGGCGCTGTCGCTGTCTGGCTGTGGTTCACCGTGCTGTTCGCCAATTTCGCCGAGGCCCTGGCAGAGGGCCGCAGCAAGGCGCAGGCCGCGAGCCTGCGCAGTACCAAGGGCGACACCCAGGCCAAGCGCCTGCACGAGCCCAAGTACGGCGCGCCGTGGACCCTGGTCGACAGCGACAGATTGCGCTGCGGCGACGTCGTTGTGGTCCAGGCCCACGAGGTGGTCCCTTGTGACGGCGAGGTCATCGAAGGCGCAGCCACCGTCGACGAGAGCGCCATTACCGGGGAATCAGCGCCGGTAATCCGCGAATCCGGCGGTGACTTCTCCTCGGTCACCGGAGGTACCACGGTGTTGTCGGACTGGATCGTCATACGCTGCACCGCCGACCCAGGCGACTCCTTCCTCGACCGCATGATCGCGCTCGTGGAAGGGGCGAAGCGGCGCAAGACGCCGAACGAGATTGCCTTGACCATCCTGCTGATCGCGCTGACCCTGATCCTGTTGATGGCCACCGCCACCCTGCTGCCCTATTCGATCTATTCGACCCACGCTGCCGGGCGGGGCCATCCGGTCAGCATCACCGTGCTGGTCGCGCTGTTGGTGTGCCTGATCCCAACTACCATTGGCGCGCTCTTATCAGCCATCGGCGTGGCCGGCATGAGCCGCATGCTCGGCGCCAATGTCGTCGCGACTTCGGGTCGTGCGGTAGAGGCCGCCGGGGACATCGACGTGCTGCTGCTCGACAAGACCGGCACGATCACCTTGGGCAACCGCCAGGCCAGCAGCTTCCTGCCGGTCGCCGGGGTCGACGAACGCGCCCTGGCCGACGCTGCGCAACTCGCTTCGCTGGCCGACCAGACCCCGGAGGGGCGTTCCATCGTCGTTCTGGCCAAGCGCCGCTTCAATCTGCGCGAACGCGATTTGCGTCAGCTCGATGCGGTGTTCGTGCCGTTCTCGGCGCAGACCCGCATGAGCGGCGTCGACCTGCGCGGCCGGCCGATTCGCAAGGGCGCCGCCAGCGAGATCGAGCGCTGGATCGGTGAGCGAGGCGGCGCGCTGCCGGCCGATTTGCGCCAGTTGGTGGACACGGTGGCGCGCCGCGGCAGCACGCCGCTAGTGGTCTCCGACGGCACTGCGGTGCTCGGCGTTGTCGAGCTTAAGGACGTGGTCAAGGACGGCATCAAAGAGCGTTTCGCACAGCTGCGCCGCATGGGCATCCAGACCGTGATGATCACCGGTGACAACCGGTTGACCGCCGCGGCAATAGCCGCAGAAGCAGGGGTCGATGAATATAAGGCCGAGGCCACGCCGGAGACCAAGCTTGCGCTGATCCGCAAGTACCAAGCCGACGGTCGCCTGGTGGCGATGACCGGCGACGGCACCAACGATGCCCCGGCGCTGGCCCAGGCTGACGTTGCGGTAGCGATGAACAGCGGTACCCAGGCGGCGCGCGAGGCCGGCAATATGGTCGATCTCGACTCCAACCCGACCAAACTGATCGAAGTTGTCGAAATCGGCAAGCAGATGCTGATGACCCGCGGCGCGCTCACGACATTCAGCATTGCTAACGATCTGGCAAAATATTTTGCCATCATCCCGGCGATGTTCATGACGACCTTCCCGCAGCTCCAGGCGCTCAACGTCATGCGACTGGGGAGCCCGGATTCGGCGATTCTGTCAGCGGTGATTTTCAATGCCCTGATCATCGTGTTCCTGATCCCCCTAGCGCTAAAGGGGGTCAAATTCCGCCCGCTTGCCGCCGCCACGCTGTTGCGCACCAACCTGCTCATCTACGGTGTCGGTGGCATCGTCCTACCCTTCTTTGGCATCAAGGCCATCGATTTGATCCTCAACGGCCTGCACTTGGTTTGAACCGGAGGACACCATGTTCCGAACCCTGCGCCCCGCGCTGACCCTGTTCATCGGCCTTACGCTCCTGACCGGTCTGGCCTATCCGCTGCTGGTCACCGGCATCGCACAGTTGGCCTTTCCATGGCGCGCCAACGGCTCCGTGTTGGCGGTGAACGGTACACCCGTCGGCTCGTCCCTGATTGGACAGGACTTCTCCGCTCCAGGGGTTTTTTGGGGTCGGCCGTCGGCGACGATCCCGCAGCCCGACAACGGTTTGGCCTCGGGCGGGTCCAATCTGGGCCCGACCAACCCGGCTCAGATCGCCGCCGTCAAGGCCAACGTCGACGCGCTGCGCGCCGCCGACCCCGGCAACGAGGCGCCGATCCCGGTCGACCTGGTCACGGCCTCAGGCTCGGGCCTGGACCCGGATATCAGCCTCGCTGCCGCCGAATATCAACTCGACCGCGTCGCGAGAGCCCGGCACATGCGCCCGCAGGCGGTGCAGCGCCTGCTCGACGCCCACGCCGTGCACCCTTTCCTCGGCCTGTTCGGAGAGCCGCGCGTCAATGTTCTCGAGCTGAACCTGGCGCTCGACGGCAGCGTGCCGCGGCGTCTGCGCTGACTCCAAGTTGGAAGATCATCAATTGAGCGACGCGACGCGCCCGGACCCCGACGCCCTGCTGCAGCAGGTTGAGCGCGAAGAGCAACGCGCCCAGCGCGGGCGCCTGAAGATCTTCTTTGGCGCCTGCCCTGGCGTCGGCAAGACCTTCGCCATGCTGGCTGCGGCGCAGCGGCTACGGCAACAGGCGGAGGACGTGGTTTGCGGCATCATCGAGACCCATGGCCGACAAGAGACCGTCGCTCTCCTGGACGGGCTCGAAATGCTGCCGGCGCGCGAGATTGCGCGCGGCGCCAGACACATGCGGGAATTCGACCTGGAGGCGGCGCTCGAACGTCATCCCGCTGTGATCCTGGTCGACGAGCTGGCACACAGCAACGCCGACGGCAGTCTGCATCCAAAACGCTGGCAGGACATCGAGGACCTGCTGCTCGCGGGGTTCAACGTCCACACCACGCTGAACGTCCAGCATCTCGCGAGCGTCAGCCACATCGTCGCCTCGATCACCGGTGTCCCCATCCGCGAGACCGTGCCCGATCGCATCTTCAACGAGGCCGATGAAGTGATCCTGGTGGACCTGCCGCCCGAGGAGCTGCTGCAGCGCCTCAGGGAGGGCAAGGTCTACGTCCCGGCACAGGCCGAGCGCGCGGCGAAGCATTTTTTTCGCCGCGGTAACCTGCTGGCGTTGCGCCAGATGGCGCTGCGCATGACTGCCGAACGGGTCGATAGCGAGATGCGCAGTTACCGCAGCAACGAGGTAGGGGGCGCGGTGTGGAGCGCGTCCGAAGCCCTGGTGGCCTGCGTAGGCAGCCGTACCAGGCCCGATCTGGTGCGTGCTGCGGCCCGATTGGCCGAGGCGCTGCACGCGCGCTGGCACGTCGTTTACGTCGAGACTCCAGCACTGTCGCGACTGTCCGAGCCACGGCGCGCGGCGATCCTCAAGTTGCTGCAAATGGCCCACGACCTTGGCGCGCAGACCGCCGTGCTGTCGGGGCGCGATCCGGCGGCCGAGGTGCATGCCTACGCTCGCAGCCACAACCTCAATCGGGTTGTCCTCGGTCGACGTGCCGGCGCCTCCTGGTGGCCAGAAGGATGGTCGCCGTCGCTTGCCCGCGCTCTGGCACGCCGCGCGCCCGACCTCGACCTGGTGATGGTCGCCCCGGGGCGCCTCGACGCAAGCGCTGGTGACGGCGAAGCGCGCGCCAGGCGCGAGGCACGCGGCCTCGTCTGGCCGGCCTACGCCAAGGCCCTAGGCGTCAGCGCAGCGGCAACCCTGCTCGGCACCATCCTGATCGGTCATTTCGAGCTGTCGAACATCGTCATGCTGTTCCTGCTCGGCGTGGTCATGGTGGCGCTGCGCTGGGGACGTGGTCCTGCGGTGCTGGCGGCGGTACTCAATGTGTTGGGCTTCGACTTCTTCTGCGTGCCGCCGCGGCTGTCTTTCGCAGTCAGCGACGTCCAGTTTCTGTTCACCTTCGCTGTCATGCTCGGCGTCGGCCTGCTGATCGGCCAGCTCACCGCCAGCCTGCGCTACCAGGTGCTGGTGGCTAACCAGCGACAGCGCCGCAGCCAAGACCTTTACTCTCTGTCCCGCGACCTGTCGGCAGCGCTGACAATCGAGCAGGTCGTCGAAACCGGGTTGCGCCATGTTGACAGCAGCTTCCGGGCCCGTTCTGCGCTCTATGTGCTCGGCGCGGACAACCGGCTGCGCCTGGAGGGGCCGGACGCTGAGCTGGAGCCCGGCGCCGAGGTAGCCAGCTGGTGCGCCGACCACGGCGAAGCGGCCGGGCTGGGCACGGACACACTGCCAGCGCTGCCCCTGCTGTACCTGCCGCTGAAGGCGCCCATGCGCATTCGCGGCGTCCTCGTGCTGCGTCCGGAACTGGCTCGCCTGGTACAGGCGCCGGAACAGCGCCGATTGCTCGACACCTTCACGACTCAGATCGCGATCGCCCTCGAACGCATCCATTTCGTCACGGTGGCTCAGGACACGCTGCTGGCGATGGAGGCCGAGCGTTTGCGCAACTCGGTGCTGGCCGCGCTGTCCCATGATCTCAGGACGCCGCTGACCAGCCTGATCGGTGCCACCGACATGCTGCGCATGCGCCTGGCCGCCACCGAAGCGGCCGGCGGCGTCGGTGGCGAGTTGGCCGCGTCGATCGGGCGCCAAGCGCGCCGGGTGGCCAAGATGGTCAACGACATGCTTGAAATGGCTCGATTGCAATCCGGCCGGGTGACGCTGCGCGACGACTGGCAATCGGTCGAGGAGCTTGTCGGCGCAGCGCTGCGCGCTGTCGATCAGGAGGCTCTGAGCCGGCATCCCCTGTGTATTGAGCTGCCAGCGGACCTGCCCCTGGTGCGGGGCGATGCCGAGCTGCTGCAGCGGGTGCTGCTGAATCTGTTCGACAATGCGCTGAAATACACCGCTGACGACACGCCGATCGGCATTAATGCCAGGGTGGAGGCGAAGAACTTGAGGATTGCCGTCTGGGACGATGGTCCCGGACTGCCACCGGGAAAGGAGAGCACGGTGTTTGAGACGTTCGCACGCGGCCGTGAGGAGTCGACTATTCCCGGAGTCGGCCTGGGGCTGTCGATCTGCCGTGCCATCGTCGAGGCCCATGGCGGCACGATCATCGCCGGCGACCGGCCCGGCGGCGGCGCCGAGTTCGCTTTCACCCTGCCGCTGACCCAAGCGCCGGTGGTCAACGCCGAAGACCATGCGGACGGGCATGTCTGAGGCACCCAGTCTGGTGCTACTGGTCGAGGACGACGTCGAGATACGGCGCCTCGTGCGTTCGGCGTTGGAAAGCGCCGGCCATCGGGTTGCCGAGGCCGGCAGTTGCGAGCGCGGCCTCATCGACGTGGGCAGCCGCAAGCCGGACCTGGTGATTCTCGACCTTGGGCTGCCCGACCGTGACGGCATTGAATTCCTGCGCGAACTGAGAGCTTGGAGCGAGATGCCGGTGATTGTTTTGTCGGCTCGTGCCGATGAGCAGGATAAAGTGGCTGCCCTCGATCTTGGCGCAGACGACTACTTGAGCAAGCCCTTCGGCATGCCCGAACTGCTGGCGCGAGTGCGCGTGACCCTGCGCCGCCGCGCAGCGCCGGACCGTTCCGAGCAAATGTGCTTCGGCGACGTGAGGGTCGACTTCGGACGCCGCGTCGTTGAGCGGCAAGGCCAAGCCGTGCATCTGACGAGCACCGAGTACCGCCTGCTGTGCTCGCTGCTACGCCATTCCGGCAACGTCGTGACCCACCGCCAGTTGCTGCGAGAGGTCTGGGGGCAAAATGCCGTCGATCACGCCCATTACCTGCGCATCTACATGGGCAAACTCCGTCACCTGCTGGAAGCGGACCCCGCGCGCCCGCGGCACTTCGTGACCGAGAGCGGTGTCGGATACCGTTTCCTTCCCTGAGCGTCGACGGCCGGCGCGACTGGCGCGAACCTTGTCATCCTCGCAGCCTGAATGGTGAGCGAATCGCTGCAAGCAAGAGGCCAAGTGGTCATCGAAACGCTCGCTCCGGAATCAGGCTGGGAGGGCGCGGTGGCCCGCCAGCTCCATCGCCAACATGGCTTTCTTCGAGTTCTGGTGATCACTGGAATGCAGGGCCACGATGTGCGGCGGCCGGGTCGTGGCGGCGGATCGCGCCGACGTTTGCAGCAAGACGTGCCCGGCCTGCGGCGTGCTCCACGAGGGCGACGTGAACGCGGCGATCAATCGCGAGAACCTCGGCGTGAGATCCACGGTTTCAGCCCTTGGCGAGGAAAACTCTGGCTCAGGGCGCAAGACCCGAGTGGAAAGGACCTCGGTGAAACAGGAAATCAGCCGCAGATTTACCCAGCAATGAGCAGGTGGCATCGGTCTGACGGAAGGATGGCCACGGACGCAGCGCGACGCTGCACCCACCCGACCGAGGTTTATGGTTGAGGATGCCACGCGTCTGCCGGCGCTTCGGTCTTTAGGCTTGCAAAGGGCAGGGCGTCGTTTGCCCGGCGCATGTATCGTTTCGCGCGGGCGCTATCGGCAGTGAGCGATTCGAAAAATTCGATTTCTCAGCGCAGCCCGTCGTGCGCTGGTACCTTCCGTGAGGCTTAGCAGGGGTGTTTTGCGTTGTTCCATATTTGATCCTCAATCAAGCCGGTTTCCGCTTGTCGCGGCGACGCAAATTATTGATTTCCGGATGCGGAATGTGCTTTCCCGTTTTGTGATTCCTGCCGGCGTGGGTTCGAGCCGCATCCTCCCTTATTGCTCAACATGGGTACACGGGTGGTGCTCATTTTTTGGCTCACGCGCGCCGCCAGCCGGCGGGTGCTGGGCAGAACCGGCCAATGGCAATGCGCTAGAACAAACGATCACCATCCGACTTTACCCGTGCCCAAAGGCAGGACCGTAATCAAGGGTGGATGTTGCTATCCATCCAATGGGTCATTGACGCGAAAAGAGCATCAACCGCACCGTGATCGACGGCGCCATAGCAATTGCTCTCACGCAGTCCGGCCCCAAGAGTCAGCAAGCCGCGTATCTCTAGGCTGCTTCTGGACATCACATTCACGTCGCCCACAAAGATGTTTTCGAGGGTATCGGGCCTTGTCACGATCAGGCTGTAGTGAACCCCGTCGCGTCTCGCCACACAGTCGAATCGAACGACGAGGAAGGGCTTGTACGCGCGAAATAGCGCCTGATATCCCGACCATTTCCCCAAGTCCTTAACCTGCCGCTGCAGCCCCCGTTTCATGACGAAGCTCGGGAGATCTTCGCTGCTGATCACTTGGTGAAACACGCCAAGCTTCAGAACCCTTTCCAGCGCATTCGGGCGAGTCTCGAGGTATTCCGGCATGACCACAGCAAGTGCCTCGTAAGGTGCCAGGTCAATCTTCCTCGCAATGGGGACATTCACTCGAGCAACGGCCAAGAAAGGCGCCGCCTCATTAGCCCTTTGTCCTGCTGAGGACGAAGTCTCATTCGGGCTCGTGCATCCGCCAAGCAGCAGGCCAATTAAAGTCGCACTGCATATCCGCCTCATGGGGCTCTCCGGAGACGTTTGATTGCCGATCACAGCACTAGCGGCAATGCGGAAGTGCGCGACAGAATTTCCTGAATCTCAAGATAGCCTAGTCTTGATCCGTACGGGTGTGGCCACGACACGATGCATGGCCAGGATCGCCCGCGCTTGCTCGTTGCACCGGCAGATGACTGGACCTGGATTCAGTCATTAAATAAGAGGTCAGGCTCAAGAGTGTGAGTCCGCCGGTGCAGGATCCGGCCGTTCACAGTGGCCGGCGGTGTCGGATGCTTGCCGGACAGTCACAAAAGATCGGAGACCCCTTTTAACCGTCCGTTATTCCGGCGGCCACAAGGATCCAACGCGTTGTCGAAGCCATGCCGCGCCAGCTCAGTTCGGCGCCTGGCGGTGCAACCGGTCGAGCGCGGCGATCATGTCCGACTGGGTAATCATGCCCAGCACATGCCGGGTGTTGTCCACAACCGGGAGATGGTGCACGCCGAAATCGGCAAACAGTTGCACCAACTCGGCAACGGGTCGGGTACGGTACGTGGTGAGCACCTGACGCGTCATGACGTCCGCGACGCAGGCCGTCGCCACGTTTGTCAAGCGCGCGGCATCACCCGTCGGACGACTCGCGCAGTTGCCGCGCACAAGCATGTCGTGCAGGCTGACTATGCCCACGAGGCGGTCTTCGCCATCGACCACCGGCAGAGCCTTGACACGGTGCACGTCAAGCATGTGCCGAGCTGCCGACAAGTGCGTGTCCGGGCCCACCCGCAGCACGTCGCGCGACATAATGTCGCCCGCCTGCAACTGGGCTTGCTGCCGTAAGGCAGCATGCCCCTGTGCGTCGTGCACCAGTGCAAACAGGTCATCCTCGTCAATGTCGAGCAACTGTGCATGGTGACGTAGTGCGGCGGTCAGATCGCCGCGTGAAATGCCACCGCGCTCACTCGGTAGCAGGTCGACCGTGCCGTGCCGCGACGGGAAGGGACCATGCACGTGTGGGTAACGCCGGCGAAGCAGATTATTGAATGCCAACGCCACGGCCAGCAACAGCGCCGAGTTGAGCAGTACCGGCGACAGCACAAAATGGTAGCCTTCGCGCAGCACTGCCGGGCCACCAAGAACAGCGGTGAGCGCCACAGCCCCGCTGGGTGGGTGCAGGCAGCGCAGCGGCAACATGAGAGCGATGGCAATTGCTGCAGCAAAACTGGCCGCCAGAATGGGATCGGAGATGACGCGCGCACAGCTCACGCCAACCATGGCTGCGACGAGATTGCCGCCCATGATGGACCACGGCTGCGCCAAAGGGCTTGCCGGCACCGCAAATAGCAACACGGCGGATGCCCCCATCGGGGCGATGAACCAGGGGTTCAGGTTCCCCAGCGCATGCAGGCTGACCCAGGCACTGAATAGCAAGCCGAGAAAGGCGCCCACGCCAGCGTAGAGCCGTTCCAGCGGGCTGGCGTGCATGGGCGCGGGCCAAAAGCCGCGCAACCAGCGGCGCGCGGCGGGCAAGGAGGTCAAAGTATTCAAGGCGGAAACCAGGGGCATAGCGCGCAAAGGGTAGAGACTTTGGCTGGGGGCTAAATTGACATGAGACTGCCTGCGTACTAAGAAGCGGGCAAAGCTCAGCATCCTCGCTGATGCTGATCGAGCATGTGCTCGCGCCACGCGGCCAGCAGATCGCTGCGACTCAGCATGCCCACCACGCGGCTAGAGCCATCCTCTGACGTCACAGGGAGGCGGCTGATGTCATGAGCGGCAAGCTTGTGTATTGCCTCGGTCAAGGTTGCGTCTTCGCGCACCACGACGTGCGGTCGCTGCAACAGACTACCCGCGGATTGAGCAGAATCAACCTCAGCCTTGAACAAATCCTTGCGAGTGAGTACGCCCAACAATTCGCCACCTGCGGCGAGCACCGGAAAACCAAGATGGTTGCTTCCAGCTGCGTCGGAATCCAGCCAAGCGCGCACCTCGTCGACTCGCTGCGTGGCAGGCAGGACCACGGGGGCGCAGCTCGCATAGTTGAGCACACGAGCTAGCTCAAGCGGGTCGGCCCGGTAAGCGTCGGGAACTTGCACGCCGCGGCGGATGATTTTCTCGGTCATGATGGTCTGGCGCATCAATAGACTGGATACCAGGAAAGCCGAACTACAGCCAATGAGCAGTGGAAGCAGTCCCGGCAGCTGCCAGGTGGTTTCCAGCGCGAA
Organism: Pseudomonadota bacterium; assembly: GCA_021807445.1. Classification (GTDB taxonomy): domain Bacteria; phylum Pseudomonadota; class Gammaproteobacteria; order Burkholderiales; family Burkholderiaceae_C; genus Thiomonas_A. Next base: position 49,851 of record JAKBCY010000002.1, on the reverse strand, counting down.
CACCACCAACATGAATAGCGCCCGCGACGCCCCTGCGAAGATAGCCGACATGCCGATCAGCGCGGCCAAATTCGGATCCAGCCCGAGCTGAGGAAACACGACGGCGGTGGCATGGCCCAGGGCCGCGCCAAGGCAGGCGCCAACAATCATCAGTGGCGCTAGCGTGCCGCCTGAAGTACCGCTGTCCAAGGCGATCGTCCATGACACAAGCTTGGCCAGGCCAAGCAGCCCAAGCGCCGGGCCGACGAGTGCACCTGACAGAGCGTCAGTGATGTTGGCGTAACCAACCCACAGAGTTCGCGGTTGCCACCAGCCGATCAGGCCGACGGCCACGGCTCCGAGTGCCGGCCACCACATCCAGTGGATCGGCAGACGCTCGAAGGCATCTTCCACGGCGTACACCGCGCGGGTGACGAGCACCGCCACAAGTCCCAGCACTGCACCCAGCGGTACGCAGGCTAAGAGAGTCGGCCCATGCGGCCAGGCCAGCGGCGCCATGGGGAAAAGGGGTGCAAAGCCGACAAACAGTGTGCGTATGGCGGCCGCCGTGGCGCACGCTGCCAGCACGGGCAGCATGGAGGCGGGGCGGAACTCGAACAGCAGCAACTCAATCGCCAGCATCACCGCGGCCAGTGGGGTGCCAAACACTGCAGTCATGCCGGCAGCTGCACCGGCCGCCAACAGAGTCTTGCGCTCGCCCGTAGTAATGTGAACCCATTGCCCGACGACTGAGAAAAGAGCGCCGCCCGTAGCAATGATCGGTCCTTCCGCACCGAAGGGCCCACCTGTGCCGATGGAGATGGCGGCAGACAATGGTTTGAGGAAAAGCACGCGCAGCGGGATGCGGCTGCGGTTGGTGAGAATTTGTTCCATCGCTTCGGGAATGCCATGGCGCCGATGATGAGCGCGCCAATCACAGGAATCGCGATGACCCAGGCGCCAAGCGCGTTATGTCCAGGGTCGACTAGCGTCCAGCCGATTCGGCCCTGAAAGCTCAGATGGGCGATGAGCGCAATAAGGACGAAAAGCGCCCGCGCAATCAGGGTCGCGATCACACCGATGCCTATCGCCAAAAACCGATAAAAAGGGTGCGGCTGCCGACGCCGCCGGGGTCAGGGCGCGTGTGCGCCGTCTCCAACAGCGGGGCGAGCGCGGGGGCCAGTGGCAGGGTCTGAAGTTGCGAAGCCTGTGAGGCAGGCATGTGTTGAAGGTGATTGGTGTGGGGCTTCGTGCCTGTTTAGCCGGTATTGATTGGGCATCGCTTGGGTTTTGGACTTGGGTCCGACCGGATGCAGTTGCCGGATCGGCGCACTACTCTCATGCACAGGACATGAAACACTTCAAATTCATGATATATCGGAAAGCTGCGCTAGACCCCTGACCCCATGCGGTTTGGGGCTCCAGGCAGGCTACATGGCACACGCTCGTGCATAAGCCATGAGCTCATTGACTCGGTGCACGGGGTTGCCAAAGAGGACAAGTCGTGATCCTGGCGTACAAAATCTTGCTCGATCCGAACGACGCCCAAGCGATTGCTTGGCCCGCGCCAGCTGCGTTCTGGCCCGTGACGACATGGGCAAGAGCAGGGCACCAGTTCGTCACGGCGGGAGATTCCTTAACTCGGTAAAGTGAGCTCGTTTGTTCTGCCGCATGGGGCAGCAGGTGGAACTCGATAAGATGCAGGCATGCGCATTCTTCTCGCTAACGATGACGGTTACCTCGCCCCGGGACTGCACGCCCTCTACGCAGGATTGAGCCGCTTGGGGGAAGTGACGGTGGTGGCTCCTGAGCAAAACGCCAGTGCTGCGTCGAACGCCCTCACGCTCAATCGCCCATTGTCCGTATTCAAGGCGGAAAACGGGTTTCTTTATGTGAACGGTACGCCGTCGGATTGTGTACATATCGCACTCACGGGCCTGCTTGACTTCCGCCCTGATTTGGTCGTCAGCGGCGTCAACAACGGTGCCAATCTCGGGGATGACACCATCTACTCCGGCACCGTTGCCGCGGCGACCGAGGGCTATCTGTTTGGAATGCCTGCGTTGGCGGTCTCGCTGGTCCATAAGGGTTGGGCCCATTTGGATACAGCGGTGCAGGTCGCGACGGAAGTGGCCTGGAATTTACTGCGCGAACCGCCTGCTAAACCTTCGCTTTTCAATCTAAACGTACCCAACATGCCACGAGCTGAACTGCGTGGGCTGTGTGTAACGCGCCTGGGGAAACGCCACCCCAGCCAGCCCGTCATCATGCAGCGCAATCCGCGCGATGAGCCGATCTACTGGATCGGGTCAGCCGGCGAGGCACTGGACGATCAGCCCGGCACCGATTTTCACGCAATCGCGCAAGGTTACGCAGCACTCACGCCACTACAGCTCGACCTCACGCATTATCAAATGCTGGAAACCTGCGAGACGCGCTTTGCGGGCCTCTTCAACGAGCGCGTCCTGTGAGCGAAAACTCCTCGGGACCCCTGCGCGCGCGCTTCCCGGCGTACCTACCTGCGGGTGGGGGCGCGGAAGGCAAGCCGGGAACCACGACGGCACGCCAAGCGCGTAAGCCCGCTCAGGGTGGGCCCCATGTCAGCATGCCGACGGGGAACGGCTTGGACTCGCAGGCAGTTTGCGCGCGGATGGTGGAACGATTGCGGGCAATGGGGGGGTTAGAGCAATCTGTTCTGGAGGCCATGCTGTCCGTGCCGCGGCACCTGTTCCTGGAACCAGGGCTCGGCGCGCAGGCCTATTCCGACAATGCGCTGCCCATTGGCCATGGACAGACCATTTCCAAGCCGTCGGTGGTCGCGCGCTGCGCTTCAGTGCTGCTGCAAAGTTTGGGCGCTCGACCCGATCGCGTTTTGGAAATCGGGACGGGCTGCGGCTATCAGGCGGCCATTTTGAGCAGGATTGCAGGAGAGGTCTACAGCATTGAAAGAATTCGCGCTCTGCATGAGCTCGCACGAGCCAACCTTCGTGCGCTGCGTCTTCCGAATTTGCGACTTCTGCTCGGTGATGGAACAAACGGGGCTGCGTGCGGCGCGCCGTTCGACGCGGTGCTTAGCGCAGCGGCCAGTCCCGACGTTCCAGCGCTGTGGCTTCAGCAACTGCGTATCGGTGGCATTGTGTTGGCCCCGGTCGGGAATCCACAGCGACTCATGGCGTACCGCAAGCATGCTGGCGGCAAGATCGAATCGTGGTGCGTCGAGGATGCACATTTCGTCCCCCTAAAATCGGGCCTTCTCTGACGCCAAGGCCTGACTGACCATGCGATTCGTCCTGCCGCTGCTTTTGTTCACCTTGACCCTGGCCGGCTGCTCGACTGTGTCGCTCAGCCCGGCACCAGTGGTCACCAAAGATTTCACTCCCGTGGGCGCTGTGCCCGCACAGGCGGCCTCTGCGCCGGCCGCGGCCGCGGGGCCGAACGCATCATTTGCGGGGCAGCATGGGTACTACACGGTGCGGCCGGGTGACACCCTGCGGCGTATCGCCCTGCAGTTCGGGCAAGACTGGCACGACCTCGTTCGCTGGAATAGCTTGAGCGACCCGAACGTGATTGAAGTTGGTCAGGTCCTGCGGGTCTTGCCCCCAAAGCGCGGCGGGGTCGCCAGCGCCACGGTGCCACTTGCTTCGAGTACGTCTCAGCCCATGACTGGGGGGTCAGTCGTGCAGGCCTATCCACTCGCACCCGTCGCATCAGCGCCTCCAGCAACAACCGAGTCACAGCCTGAAACCGGCACGCGCAAACTCAACGCGCCCGTTGCTCCAGCGTCTTCCGGCGTTGCTCCCGTTGCTCCCGCGTCTTCCGCAGGCGTTGCCCCCGCTGCTGCAACCACGGCAGCACCCGTGGCATCGCAGTCTGCACCGAAGGCGACAGCGGAAACCGGTGGGTTAACCTGGTCCTGGCCGGTGCTGGGTAAGCTCATTCAGAGCTACAACGGCAGTAGCAGCAAGGGTATTGACATTGCAGGCCATCTTGGCGAACCAATTTATGCAGCAGCTAGCGGCAAGGTTGTCTATGCGGGCAATGAGCTGCGGGGTTTTGGAAACCTGATCATCATCAAGCACAACAGTGACTACATATCGGTCTACGCCCACAACGAGAAACTTTTGGTGAAGGATGGGCAGGCAGTGACTCGCGGCCAGCGCATCGCGTTGATGGGTTCGAGCGACGCGCCGCGCGTTGAATTGCACATGGAGATCCGCTTGCGGGGCAAACCGATAGACCCATTGCAGGTGTTGCCGGCGCGCTGATGCCTGCCATTTCGTCCCTCATCACGATCCCATGTCGCGCAATTCCAAGAAACCGCAAATTGCTGCCTCCTCAGTTCCTGGGGAAAGCATGCGCGACGGCGAGGCGGATCAGGCTCCCGAGTTGAGCGAGCAGCCAGCGCGCGAAGCAGTCACCAAGCTTGGGGAGGAAATGGACGCGGCTAGCCAGAGCGTCCTCCAAACCTACCTCAACCAAATTCGCATCAAACCGCTCCTCACACCCCAACAGGAGTTTGAGACCGCGACCCGGGCCCGCCAAGGCGATTTCGAAGCGCGCCAAGCCATGGTCGAACATAACCTGCGCTTGGTCGTTAGCATCGCCAAGACCTATGCCGGGCGTGGCGTTGCCTTGGCAGACCTGATCGAAGAGGGCAATCTTGGATTGATGCACGCGATTGAGAAATTCGAGCCCGAGCGTGGCTTCCGCTTCTCCACGTATGCAAGTTGGTGGATCCGACAGAATGTCGAGCGCGCCATCATGCAACAGGCGCGCACTATCCGCCTCCCGGTGCACGTCATCCGGGAACTCAATCAGGTCTTAAGGGCGCGGCGCCATCTGGAAGATTCGAGCCCGAACGGTTCGGCATCGGTCGAAGACATCGCCAGTCTCACCGGCCGCACGGCCGACGAGGTCGCTGATCTATTAACCATGGGAGAACTGCCAGCCTCGCTCGACCTCATGCACGAGAACAGCGCGGGTGACAGCTACCAGGAGCAGTTTACCGACCGTGACGCGCCGGGCCCCGATGACACGACCCAGGCGCACCAGGTCACGCACTTGCTTGACACGTGGTTGCAAACACTCGGGGAGCGCGAGCGCGAGGTCATCGAGGCACGCTTTGGCCTTTATGGCCGCGATACCGAAACCCTGGAAACGCTGGCTCGGCGGCTCGACCTCACTCGCGAGCGCGTACGCCAGATCCAACAAGAAGCACTGCTCAAGCTACATCGGCGCCTATCCAAGGGTGGTGTCGATAAGTCCTCCTTACTCTAAGACGCTGCTCGTGGCCGTGCCCGTCGTCGTATTTGACATTGAAACGATTCCTGATCCGCAAGCGGTGCGCGCGGCAGGCTTGGCCGATCCAGGTCTAGACGACGCTGCCACCATCGCCCAAGCGCAAAATCGCCGCAAAGAGCAGACTGGTAGTGATTTCCTTCCCATTGTGTGCCAGCGTGTGGTTGTCATTTCCTGCCTCTTCCGCGACCCGGTCAAGGGACTCAAAGTCCATTCTTTCGTCGACCATGGCGGACAGGAAGGGGTGGTGGTGCAGGGATTCTTTCGGCTCATTGACAAGTTTGAGCCCCAGCTCGTGTCCTGGAATGGCGGTGGTTTTGATCTTCCCGTGCTTCACTATCGCGGCCTCGTGCACGGGGTGCAGGCGTCCAAGTACTGGGACCTTGGTGAGGATGACCGTGAGTTCAAGTGGAACAACTACATCTCCCGCTATCACCACCGTCACCTTGATCTGATGGATCTGCTGGCGCTATACCAGCCGCGCGCAAATGCCGGCATGGATACCCTGGCCCAGCTCTGTGGTTTACCAGGCAAGCTTGGCATGGACGGCAGCCAAGTCTACGGGGCTTGGTTGCGGGGCGAAGGTGATGCGGTGCGCCGCTACTGCGAAACCGATGTGCTCAATACTTACCTCCTTTATTGCCGCTTCCAGCTTATGCGTGGAGCATTCAACCCGAATACATACGCCGATGAAATCCAATTGGTCCGCACTACGTTGGCAGAGTGGGCACCAGAGGAGCCGCATTGGGCTGAATACCTGCAGGCCTGGAGCAACCCAGGATCGACCAATCGGTGACCACGGCTCCAGGTGGTTTCGAACGACGACACCATTGTGGCCACATGTCAATGCCTGTGATGAAAGCAACCACGATTTCTGACGAATGGCTGCCCGTCGAGGGGCTGGACCTGGAGGCGCGTGGCGTAGCTCGCAGGCAGGATGGAAAGGTTGTATTCGCTGAGGGCGCATTGCCTGGCGAGGAAGTGCGGGTGCGCGTCATGCGTAGTAAAGCCAAGTGGGAGTCAGGCGAGGCCGTGCAATGGCGTCGCACCGCCTTCACCCGCGTGGCGCCGCGCTGCGCCCATTTCGGCGTTTGCGGTGGCTGCAGCATGCAGCATATTGACCCGCAGGCGCAACTTGCGTTCAAACAGCGCACGTTGGAGGATGACCTCTGGCACTTGGCACAAGTGCGGCCGCAAAGCCTGTTGCGCCCCTTGGCAGGGCCTGCTTGGGGTTACCGACATCGTGCACGGCTGACCGTTCGCTTGGTGCCAAAAAAGGGCGGTGTGTTGGTGGGCTTCCACGAGCGTGGCTCCAGCTATGTGGCTGACATGCGAAGTTGTGACATCCTGCCTCTTCATGTGTCGGCGCTTCTCCTCGGTCTGCGTGCACTGATCGGCGAATTGTCTTGCCCGGACCGGTTGCCACAAATTGAGGTCGCCGTGGGGGACGCGGAGACGGTCCTTGTGCTGCGTCATTTGCAGCCCCTCACGTTGCGGGATCGTGAACTGCTATCGAATTTCGCGAGTGAGCATGCCATCCAATGGTGGTTACAACCGGGGGGGCCGCAAACCGCAGCGCCGCTGGACCCGCAGGCAAGTCCATTGGACTATGCGATGCCTGAGTTTGGCCTGCGCATGCCTTTCAGACCAACGGATTTCACACAGGTCAACCACCGCATCAACCTTGCTCTGGTGTCCCGTGCCGTGCGCTTGCTTGCGCCGCTCAAGCATGAGCATGTCGCGGACTGGTTTTGTGGATTGGGTAATTTCACTCTGCCGCTGGCGACCTGCTCGGACCATGTTCTGGGCTTGGAAGGCAATGAAGGTCTGGTGCAGCGCGCGCGTGACAATGCAGCGCAAAATGGCCTTGCCGCGCGCACGCGTTTCGAGGCGCGCAATCTGTTCGAGATCGATGCGGATGCATTGATAGAAATGGGCCAGTTTGAAAAATGGTTGATCGACCCCCCGCGCGAAGGGGCGATTGCCCTTTGCAAGGCTTTATGTGAGGTGGCTCGCTCGGGCTATCCTGGGCCGGCGCGCATCGTCTACGTTTCGTGTAATCCGGCGACCCTGGCGCGCGACGCCGGTCTGCTTGTCCATCAAGCCGCGTATCGCCTAACGGCGGTCGGCGTCGTCAACATGTTTCCGCACACGTCGCACGTGGAGTCGATCGCAGTATTCGACAAGGTCTGAGCCTGAGCGCTGGGCGCCTCGGCGGTCAATCGTCACCAGCCTGGCATTGGGGTAAAACAGCGCGAAGGAGTAAGGCTTGGGGGCTGTCCGAGGTCACCGATGCGATGGTACGGTTCTGCGTATCCGGCTTGGGCATGATGCAGCAGGCGAACAAGGTCATCGTAGGTATAGTGATCGATGGCCCGCGTTCGGCTCACACCGGCTGCGGGACCTTGTATTTATCGTGTGCGTCCTTGACTGAAGGACGTATGTACACGTCGCAGCCTGCATCGCAAATCGTATTGCGATGCAGGGAAACAATCAGGGCGAGGCAATGGCTTCGGCCAGCCTTGAGCGTGCCGCAGGAGTTGTGTGAGAGTGACCAATGAGGTCCGACCTCATGAATGAAGGACGAATCCCGACGGACGGTTCCCGCTTGGACATCCACGTGAAGATCCGGTTCGGGATTGGCGAGCGCCGAAGCCGTCGCACAGAGCCATGGGGCCGAGTCGGGCGCCACCGTCGTCGATTCGTGCCAAAGTTAAACAGCCCGGGCGAACCGGGCTGTTTAACTTGCAAAGAGACGTCAACTAGCGACGACCGCCGCCACTGAAGATGCTCAGCAAGGAGAGCAGGTTCACAAACACGTTGTAGAGGTCGAGATAAATCGCCAAGGTGGCCGAGATGTAGTTGGTCTCGCCACCATCGAGTACGCGCCTGACGTCGATCAGCATGAACGCCGAGAAGATGCCAATGGCAGCAACCGAGAACACGATCATCAATGCTGGCATCTGCAGCCAGATGTTGGCAATACCGGCGATGATCAGCATGATCATGCCCACAAACAGAAACTTGGATAGCCCGCTCAAATCACGTTTGACGACGGTGGCCAGGGAAGCCATGACTGCAAAAATCAGCGCAGTGCCGCCGAAGGCCATGCTGATGAGTTGAACGCCGTTGGCCAACCCCAGTACGAAGCTGAGCATCTGCGACAACATCATGCCCATGAAGAACGTGAATGCCATGAGCCATGCAACACCAGCCCCGGAATTTTTGTTGCGTTCCACGACGAACATGAGACCAAACGCGCCGCCGAGGAATAGAAGCATGCCCATTCCTGGGTTGGTCAACATCCATTGCGCCAAGCCCAAATGTAAGCCGGCCCAAGCGCCGAGCACAGTAGGCACCAGCGAGACGGCGAGCAGCATATATGTGTTGCGCAAAACGCGGTTGCGTTCCGCGCCAGCCAGGCCAACCCTTTGGCCGTACAGCGACGGTTGAGAATTGAAGCGATCGTCCATCTATTTCTCCCAGAACGCGAGGCGTTTTTCAAAGGTCAGAACTACATTTGAGGCCTGAATACGGCAGGAGTTCCTATCTCCGGCATGTCGTCAGACTCACCAGTGCCCTGAAGTGTAGGCGCATTGTCTGAATGCAAGCTGAAACAGCGGCCGATCGCGTGGATGATCGCGCTCAAGAAGCCAAGGAGAAGCGAATCGGCACGATCACCCAGCCGGGTACAGATTTGCCCGCGGCTTGGCCCGGGGTAAAGGTCCATTGCTGGACGGCTTTCTTGGCGGCCTTGTCGAGCGTTGCATAGCCGGAAGATCGTTCAACTCGGATGGTGTCGACGTGGCCGGAAGCCGACACCATCACCCGCAACTCGACCGTTCCTTCTTCGCCCATCCTGCGCGCCAAAGGAGGGTATTCGGGTACGGGGTTATGCAAATAGGCGGCGCCAAACGCCGGGGGCGCCGATGGCGCAGGCTTTGCCGCGGCATCGGTTGGCGTGGGCGACCCCGGTGGCGACACAGCCTTCCGGGTGGGAATTGCTGGTTGAGATTCTACGGGGGGCGGGTTCGGGCCAGTCCGCTCGGCCGCTTGCATGATTTGTGGGGGTGCGACGGAGGGGGGCGATGCCAGGGCCTCGTGTTGCTGCGACGCGGGCTCAAACGTGTCGGGCAAGTGCTGTCTAGCGCGGCTTTCGTGTTGAACCGGGCGCGGCCGTGCTGGGGCCTTGGGTGGCGTGTGCATGGGCCTGCGTTTTGCAGGAGACGGGGGGGCAGGCGTGGCCGGCTTCGTTGTGAGCGGGCGGGGGGGCAGAACCTGTATGAACAGTGGCGCTCGACGAGGCGCTGGCGCACTTAACCCGAAGTTGGCCTGCAGAGCCCACAACAGTAAGAGATGCGCGATAACGACGCCTATACAAAGGGGCCAAAATACGCGCGCAGGGGGTCCAGAACGCTCGGTGCTATGGCCAGGGAGGGGGCTAAGCGATGCGGTCGACATGGGTGGTGAATGCTGGGCGCCGCCTGTGGGGACTATAATTTTAAGGATTTGCGTCAAGCTCAAGAAGGGTTTGCGCACCCCAAAAACAGCGTTTAACAACGCCGCAACAGGCGTGCCCGGAGAATATTCATGTTGCCGTTGCAACCCAAAGCCATTTTGGCCCTTGCCGACGGTTCGGTTTTCCATGGGGTTTCCGTCGGCGCTCACGGTGAAACCTCGGGTGAGGTGGTTTTCAATACCGCGATGACCGGCTATCAGGAGATCCTCACCGACCCCAGTTATTGTCGGCAAATCGTGCTGCTTACGTACCCACATATCGGTAATGTTGGTGCCAACGCAGAAGATGTTGAGGCGGCCAAGGTTCACGCTGCTGGGCTCATCATCAGAGATCTTCCCGCGCTGGATTCAAACTTTCGCAGAAGCGAAGGATTGGGCGATTATCTGCGCCGAACCGAGACGGTCGCGATCGCCGGTATTGATACGCGCAAGCTCACTCGCTTGCTGCGAAGCAAGGGAGCGCAAAACGGATGTGTGCTCGCGTTGAAGCCGGGCGAGGTGGCGACTCCGGCCGTTATCGAACACGCGCTTGCCCGGGCGCGCGCTTTCCCGGGGCTTACCGGAATGGACCTGGCGCGCGTCGTGAGCACGAAGGAGTCATACACTTGGTCGCAAACGGCCTGGTCCCTGGGTACGGGATATGGTGAACAGCGTGAAGCACGCTTTCATGTCGTGGCCTATGACTTCGGCATCAAATTCAACATCATGCGCTTGCTAGCCTCGCGCGGTTGCCGCGTCACTGTGGTTCCGGCACAGACTCCAGCAGAAATCGTGTTGGCGATGTGCCCAGATGGCGTTTTCCTGTCAAACGGGCCGGGTGATCCCGAGCCCTGCGACTATGCCATTGCCGCCACGCGTGAGATCCTTGAACGCGGCATACCCACGTTCGGAATTTGCCTGGGTCACCAGATCATGGCCCTGGCCGCCGGCGCCCGAACGTTCAAGATGAAATTTGGGCACCACGGAGCCAACCATCCGGTGAAGAACCTGGACACTGGTCGCGTGAGCATCACGAGTCAGAACCATGGGTTCGCGGTGGATGTCGATACGTTACCGGCGAACGTGCGCGCAACCCATGTATCGCTTTTTGATGGCACGTTGCAAGGTTTTGCCTTTCGTGACAAACCTGCGTTTTGCTTTCAAGGACACCCCGAGGCCAGCCCGGGCCCGCATGACATCCGTGATCTTTTTGACCGTTTCGTGGACCTGATGCAGGGGTCGCGGACGGTGGCACGGTAATCGGCGCATCGCAGCCATGAATCACTTATTTGGCATCACCAATCTCGGGTTGTATGTGCTCGGCGTGGTGTTTATCGTGTTGTTGCCGGGGCCGAATTCCCTCTATGTCCTGAGTGTGGCGGCGCAGCGCGGCGTGCGGGCTGGCTATCTTGGCGCGTGCGGAATTTTCATCGGTGATACGGTACTCATGGTGCTGGCTGCTGCGGGCCTTGCCAGCTTGCTGGAGGCGGTGGCTTGGCTGTTTATCCTCGTCAAACTGGCGGGAGCCGCCTATCTTGCATGGATCGGGTTCAACATGCTGCGCGCGGCACTGCGGCGCTACCGCCAGGCCGAGGCACCTCTGGCGCCCCCAGCGCGGGTGGATGCCGCGCACCCGCTAGCCAAGGCCCTGCTCATCAGCCTGCTCAATCCCAAGGCTATTTTCTTTTTCATCTCGTTTTTTATCCAGTTCGTTGACCCGGCCTATCTTCATCCCGCGTTGTCTTTTCTTGTGCTGGGGGGCATCGTGCAGTTTTTTAGCGCGTTGTATCTCTCCACGCTAATCTTTGCAGGGTCGCGTCTGGCTGATCTTTTCCGCGCTCATCGCCGCGTCGCGGCTTCGCTCACCGGAGTGGTGGGTACCGCTTTCATGGCCTTTAGCGCGCGACTCGCTACGGCGTCGCTTAAGTAATCGACCTCGATTTTTCCAAGCATTCCATCCGCATTGCTCCATGCCCAAGCGCACCGACATCCACAGCATCCTGATCATCGGCGCTGGCCCTATCGTCATTGGCCAAGCCTGCGAGTTTGACTATTCCGGAGCCCAAGCATGCAAGGCGCTGCGTGAAGAGGGCTACAAAGTGGTCTTGGTCAATAGCAACCCGGCCACGATCATGACCGATCCGGAAACGGCCGATGTCACGTACATCGAGCCGATTACCTGGCAGGTGATCGAAACGATCATTGCCAGAGAACGGCCAGATGCCATCCTACCGACGATGGGTGGGCAGACCGCGCTGAATTGCGCACTGGACCTGCACCGCCAGGGCGTTCTCGACAGGTACAAATGTGAATTGATTGGCGCCAAGCCCGATGCCATCGACAAGGCGGAGGACCGGCAGAAATTCAAGGAGGCGATGACGCGCATTGGCCTGGGTTCTGCGCGTTCAGGGATTGCTCACAGCATGGACGAGGCGTGGACCGTCCAGAAAGTCATTGGCTTCCCCACCATCATCCGGCCCAGCTTCACGCTGGGTGGAACAGGCGGTGGAATTGCGTATAACCCTGAAGAATTTGAGGTGATCTGCAAGCGCGGCCTCGAGGCTTCACCTACCAGCGAGTTGTTGATCGAGGAGTCGCTCATCGGCTGGAAAGAGTTCGAGATGGAGGTTGTGCGCGACAAGGCCGACAACTGCATCATCGTGTGCTCTATTGAAAATCTTGACCCGATGGGCGTGCACACCGGCGACTCCATCACCGTCGCGCCAGCGCAGACTCTCACGGATAAGGAATACCAGATCATGCGCGATGCCAGCATCGCGGTACTGCGTGAGATCGGTGTGGACACGGGCGGGTCGAACGTGCAGTTTGCGATCAATCCTAAAGATGGGCGCATGATCGTGATCGAGATGAACCCTCGGGTGTCGCGCTCTTCAGCGCTGGCGTCAAAGGCGACCGGATTTCCGATCGCCAAGGTCGCCGCGAAGCTCGCAGTGGGCTATACGATGGATGAGTTGCGCAACGAGATCACGGGCGGCGTTACTCCGGCCTCCTTCGAGCCGACGATCGACTATGTCGTCACCAAAGTGCCGCGATTTGCTTTCGAGAAATTTCCCCAGGCCGATTCGCGCTTGACCACGCAGATGAAATCCGTGGGAGAGGTGATGGCCATCGGCCGCACCTTCCAGGAGAGTTTCCAGAAAGCTCTGCGTGGCTTGGAAGTCGGTGTGGACGGATTGAATCAAAAGACGACCGACCGTGAGACCTTGGAACGCGAGCTTGGAGAGCCAGGCCCCGAGCGTATCTGGTACTTGGGTGATGCGCTCGCGCAGGGCTTCAGCCTCGATGACGTGCATCAGCTCACCCGTATTGACCCTTGGTTCCTCGCGCAAATCAAGGATATCGTCGACATTGAGCTGCAGCTTGACAAGCAGCATTTGGATGCGCTCGATGCCGAGACCTTGCGCTGGCTAAAGCGCAAGGGCTTTTCCGACCGCCGCATGGCGTATTTGCTCAAAAGCACGGAAAGCGCAGTACGCAAGCGTCGGCACGAACTGGGCATACGCCCGGTGTATAAGCGGGTGGATACTTGCGCCGCTGAATTTGCCACGCAGACGGCATATCTATACTCGACCTACGAGGACGAGTGCGAGGCGGAGCCGACGGAGCGCAAAAAGATTATGGTGCTGGGCGGTGGGCCCAACCGTATCGGGCAAGGCATCGAGTTCGACTACTGTTGCGTTCACGCGGCATTGGCGCTGCGCGAAGATGGGTTTGAGACCATCATGGTCAACTGCAACCCCGAGACCGTCTCGACGGACTATGACACCTCGGACCGCCTGTATTTCGAGCCTCTTACGCTTGAAGACGTGCTCGAAATCGTCGACAAGGAAAGGCCCGTGGGGGTCATCGTCCAGTATGGCGGGCAAACGCCCCTCAAGCTTGCGCTCGCGCTGGAGGCGGCTGGCGTGCCAGTAATCGGAACGAGCCCCGACATGATCGACGCTGCGGAAGACCGGGAGCGGTTCCAGAAACTCATCAACGATCTGGGCCTTCTGCAGCCCCCGAACCGCACGGCAAGATCGGAGAGTGAAGCCATCATCAAAGCCGAGGAAATCGGCTACCCGCTGGTCGTTCGGCCGAGCTATGTGCTGGGTGGGCGGGCCATGGAAATCGTGCACGAGCAGCGCGACCTGGAGCGCTATATGCGGGAAGCAGTGAAAGTCTCGCATGACTCTCCCGTGCTACTCGACCGCTTTCTGAATGACGCGATTGAATGTGACGTGGATGCCATCTGCGATGGGCAGAATGTCTATGTCGCAGGCGTCATGGAGCATATTGAACAAGCGGGCGTGCACTCGGGTGATTCAGCTTGTTCGCTGCCGCCATATTCACTGTCAGCCGCGACCATCGCCGAGCTTAAACGCCAGACCGTGGCGATGGCTCATGGCTTGAGCGTTGTGGGTCTAATGAACGTCCAGTTTGCCATCCAGCAAGATGGTGACGAGGACCGTATCTTCGTGCTGGAGGTTAACCCACGCGCTTCGCGCACCGTGCCCTTCGTGTCGAAGGCAACGGGTCTTCAATTGGCCAAAGTCGCAGCACGCTGCATGGTGGGACAGACTTTGCAAAAACAGGCAGTGCCCGATCAAATCCTCCCCGGCTATTTCAGCGTCAAAGAGGCGGTTTTCCCTTTTGTCAAATTTCCGGGCGTGGACCCAATCCTCGGCCCCGAAATGAAGTCGACTGGCGAAGTCATGGGCGTCGGTCGTAGCTTTGGTGAGGCCTTCGTCAAATCTCAAATAGCCGCTGGGACGAAGCTTCCCGATGCGGGCAAGAGCGGTGGGGCGAAAGTGTTTCTTTCGGTGAAAAACAGCGATAAAGCGCGCATGGTTGAAGTGGCGCGTGATCTTCTGACGATGGGGTTCGCGCTCACCGCGACGCGAGGTACCGCAGCGGCACTGACGTCTGCGGGCCTGCCCGTCGATGTTGTGAACAAAGTGACCGAGGGCCGCCCAAATGTCGTCGACATGATGAAGAATGGCGACATCGTCTTGGTCGTGAACACTGTCGAGGAGCGTCGCAATGCGATCGCCGACTCGCGTGCCATCCGCACAACGGCGCTTGCCAGCCGCGTCGCAACCTTCACGACCATCGCTGGTGCGGAGGCGGCAGTTGAAGGCATGAAATACTTGAACAGCTTGGAGGTCTACCCGCTTCAGGCTTTACACGAATCGCTGCGTTTGGCACACTGAAAAACAGGTCAGTTGAGCATCGCCGTGGCAGTGCGCTGCTGCGGCGTTTTTTTTACATCGTTTTTGGACAAATAATTATGCCTACTCCCATGACTCGGCGCGGCGCCGAAAAGCTCCGGGCTGAATTACAGCGCCTCAAGTCCGTCGATCGCCATGCGGTCATCCAGGCTATCGCAGAAGCGCGCGCACAGGGTGACTTGTCTGAGAACGCCGAATACGAGGCCGCAAAAGACCGTCAAGGTTTCATTGAAGGGCGCATTGCCGAAATCGAGAGCAAGTTGTCTTCAGCACAAGTCATCGACCCGGCGGAGTTGCACGCCGATGGCAGGGTGGTGTTCGGCGCCACTGTGGAACTTTCCGACGAGGAAACTGGGGATTCGGTGGTCTACCAGATCGTTGGCGACGATGAGGCCGAATTAAAGCAGGGCATGATTTCAGTCAGCTCTCCGATCGCGCGTGCGCTGATCGGCAAGGAAGAGGGCGATGTTGCGCAGGTCATGGCACCGGGCGGCGTGCGCGGTTATGAGATAGTCAAGGTGCGATACGCATGAGAAGCCTGCGCGCACGCTGGGTTCTGGCCGCATTATGGCTTGGCGGCTTGGCTGCCGTGGGCTTAATCGCTGCCCCTACGGCTTTCGCGGTGTTGCCGGACAAGATGCAGGGAGCGGCCGTTGCCAGTCGTATGTTCTATCTGATGACGCTGGCGGCCTTGGCGCTCGGTTGCCTGCTGATGATTCTGGAGCGTCGCCACGCACAACCTTTGGCCGCGTCGACGCCGCTGTTCCTAGTCTTCGGTGGTCTGTTCTTCGCCGTGGCGGGGGAGTTCGGGGTCGTGCCCCACCTCATTGCGGCTGCGTCGACTCACGCAGCCGATGCCGGTGTGTGGCATGCAGTAGCCAGCTTGGCGTATCTGCTCCAAGCGGGCTGCGTGTTTGCATATGTGTGGATTCTGCCTGACGCAGCAGCCCGGGTTGCACGCTGATCGTTGTCTCAGCCCAACCGGATCTTCTTGATGCTTGACTGGCGCGGTTTGGCACGCTTGACTTTGCCGGTGGCGGTAAGGCGCTCGTTGCCAAGGACTGTGACACGCTTGACGCGAGCGCGATGCGTCGGACTGGAGGAGGGGACAACAACTTTCACCTGCTTGGGTGCTGCCTTCTTCGCGCCCTTGACCGCAGCAGGCGCTTGCGCTTCCGCCGGAATAGGGCGGAATAACACGAGGATTTTTCCGATCGACTGGACGGGCGCTGCGGCCAGTACGCTGCAAATGCGCTCCATCATGTCGGTGCGCACCTGTCGGTCATCCGATGCCACGCGCACCTTGATCAGGCCATGCGAAGCCAGAGCGCGGTCAATTTCAGACATGACTGCATCAGTGAGGCCTTGGTCGCCAATCAGTACGGTGGGCTTGAGCGGGTGTGCTTGCGCGCGCTTAATGCTGCGGTCAGCGGTCGTGAGTAGTAAGGTAGTCATGGCCGAATTATCCGTCTTCTCGAGGCGCGCGCTGCGGTGCGCCTAAACAATCTTCTATCGAAGCCTTCAGCACCGATGAAAAAGAACCGCTTCAAGAAAGCCTGGCTTTACGAGCACCTGCATGACCCTTTTGTGAAGCGTGCGCAAAAGGAGAACTATCGCTCGCGCGCGGTATACAAATTGCAGGAGATCGACGAGATCCACAAGCTTCTGCGGCCGGGGCAAATTATCGTGGATCTGGGAAGTGCACCTGGAGCATGGTCGCAGTACCTCAGCAGAAAACTGGCAGACGGTGATGGGAACCTAAGGGGTGAAGTCCTCGCTCTTGACCTGCTCCCCATGGAGCCTGTGGAGGGGGTTCAGTTTATTCAGGGTGACTTCCGGGAACCGGAAACGCTCGCCCAGCTTGAAGCCGCGCTTCAGGGACGTGGGGTAGACGTGGTTCTCTCAGACATGGCGCCCAACCTCTCGGGTATCGCTTCGGCCGATGCGGCGCGCATTGAACATCTTGCTGACCTGTCGCTGGAATTTGCCCGAAAGTGGTTGAAAGACGATGGCGCATTGTTGATCAAGAGTTTCCACACGGGGTACTTTAGTCAGATCGTCAACCGCTTCAAGCTGCAATTCAAGACAGTCAAAACCATTAAACCAAAGGCCTCCCGCGATCGCTCGGCTGAGGTGTTCATTCTTGGTTTGTACCCCAAGGACGCCGCGGCGCAGATTGAGTGAGCTATCAAAAACAACGTTTTAATAGATTTAAACTAATTATTTCCTTGGCGCATGTATGCCTAATGCGTCAAATTAAAGCCCCAAGACTTGATTCGCCTAGAATCGGGCTCAGATTGAGGCTAGTGCAGCAATCGTATGCTCCACGCTGGAGTTCCAGGAGTCCGTCTTGAACAATCAATGGTTTTCCAAGGTCGCAATCTGGCTGGTGATTGGGCTTGTGCTCTTCACCGTCTTCAAGCAGTTCGACCGCACGGCACCGACCGAATCGGTGAGTTACACCCAATTCATGCAACAGGCCAAGCAAGGTCGCGTGAAAAAGGTCATCGTGCATCAAAGCGGCACCTTGGATGTGACAACGACAGAAGGCCGCAGCTACACACTCACCTCGCCGGGCGACCTGTGGATGACAGGCGATCTGATCAAGGATGGTGTGCAAGTTGTGGGTGCTCCGCGCGAGGAGCAGTCCTTCTTGATGCAGATTCTGATTTCATGGTTTCCGATGCTCCTACTCATTGGCGTGTGGGTATATTTCATGCGCCAGATGCAAGGGGGAGGCCGTGGCGGTGCGTTCAGCTTTGGAAAGTCGAAGGCACGCCTGCTGGATGAATCGAGCAACACGGTGACATTCGCTGACGTCGCTGGGTGCGACGAGGCCAAGGAAGAGGTCAAGGAGTTGGTGGACTTTCTGCGCGACCCGCAGAAATTCCAGAAATTGGGTGGCCGCATTCCCCGTGGTGTGCTGCTCGTCGGGCCGCCTGGCACGGGCAAGACCTTGCTCGCGAAAAGCGTGGCAGGCGAAGCCAAGGTCCCATTTTTCTCGATTTCAGGCTCGGATTTTGTCGAGATGTTCGTGGGTGTCGGTGCGTCGCGCGTGCGGGACATGTTCGAAACCGCGAAGAAGCATGCACCCTGCATCATTTTCATTGACGAAATCGACGCCGTAGGGCGCCATCGTGGCGCGGGCTTGGGCGGCGGCAATGACGAGCGCGAACAGACACTGAACCAAATGTTGGTTGAGATGGACGGCTTCGACACCAACTTAGGTGTGATCGTCATCGCGGCAACCAATCGCCCTGACATTCTTGATCCCGCGTTGCTGCGCCCGGGGCGCTTTGACCGGCAGGTGTACGTGCAACTGCCGGATATCCGGGGTCGCGAGCAGATCCTGATCGTCCACATGCGCAAGGCGCCGGTGGGGCCAGATGTGCGCGCAGACATCATTGCGCGCGGCACGCCAGGGTTCTCAGGTGCCGATCTAGCAAATCTGGTGAACGAGGCATCGCTCTTCGCCGCGCGCCGCAATGGGCGTTTGGTCGAGATGGAGGATTTCGAGCGTGCCAAAGACAAGATCATGATGGGCGCTGAGCGCCGCTCCATGGTGATGCCTGAGGAGGAGCGCCGCAACACGGCGTATCACGAAGCGGGTCACGCACTCGTTGCGCGCTTGATGCCGCAGACCGACCCGGTGCACAAGGTCACCATCATCCCGCGTGGCCGGGCGTTAGGGCTGACCATGCAGCTTCCCGAGATGGACCGCTACAGCATGGGTCGGGATCGCATTCTCAGCATGGTCTCGGTGCTGTTCGGTGGGCGCATCGCTGAAGAAGTGTTCATGAACCAGATGACCACAGGCGCCTCAAATGACTTCGAGCGAGCCACCCAGCTGGCGCGCGACATGGTCACGCGTTACGGGATGTCCGACTCCCTAGGTCCCATGGTGTACGCCGAAAATGAAGGAGAGGTCTTCATCGGCCGCTCCATTACCAGGACCACGCATGTATCTGAACAGACCATGCAAAAGGTCGACGCAGAGATTCGTCGGATCATTGATGAGCAGTACGCCCTGGCGCGCAAGCTCATTGAAGACAACAAAGACAAAATGCATGCCATGGCGAAGGCATTGCTCGAATGGGAAACCATTGACGCGGAGCAGATTGATGACATCATGGCGGGTCGCCCGCCGCGCCCGCCCCGTCCCCCTGGTGCGACGACGACAGGCCAACCGCCCGCAACGGGTGGTCGCCCCAGTGGATTGCCGGCTGACGCGCCAACCGCCACGGCGGCTTGATTTGCGCTTGATATCTTGCGAACGGCCCGGAAGCTTCCGGGCCGTTTCTCTGTACTCTCGCACCTGGGCTTAGCCCTTCACACTGATGGCTCCGATTTGGTCCGCTGGGCGTTTTAAGTTGGCATTGCAGCGTCCGCTGGTCATGGGCATTGTCAACCTCACACCCGATTCGTTCTCCGATGGCGGGCGCTATGCCAATGCTGACGCCGCGCTCGCCCACGCACGCAAGCTTGTGGATGAAGGCGCTGACATTCTTGATATCGGAGGTGAGACGACGCGACCCGGTTCTCCTCCGTTGCCGCAAGAGCAAGAATGGGAGCGCATCGGCACCGTGCTGCGCGAGTTGGTGCGCTGGGGTGTGCCGATCTCGGTTGACACGTATAAACCGCAGACCATGCGTTTGGCGCTCGAGCTTGGAGTCGACATCATCAACGACGTGTATGCCCTACGCATGCCCGGCGCTGAGGCCGCCGTTGCGTCTTCAAATGCGGGCGTGTGCCTCATGCATATGCTGGGTGAGCCCGCGACCATGCAAGAGTCGCCACACTATTCCGATGTTGTCACAGAGGTGCGTGATTTCTTGCTCGCACGGGCTCACCTGTTGCAGGAACAGGGTGTCGCCGCGGAGCGCATCTGTCTCGATCCGGGCTTTGGATTCGGCAAGCGCCTTGAGCACAATATTGCACTGGCGCGCGGTCTGGAGGCGATCACCAGCGGTGCTTATGCGGTACTTGTGGGTGTTTCGCGCAAGTCCATGATCGGTGGCGCGTCTGGTCGCCCGATTCCGGAGCGGTTGCCCGGTAGCCTGGGCGCAGCCCTTGCCTGTGTCGCCGCGGGGTCGGCTATCGTGCGGGTGCATGATGTGGCCGAAACGGTTGATGCCTTGAAGGTCTGGACGGCAATGCGGGGCTGAGACAGTCGCGAGCCGCAGCGGCGGCGATGTCTACGGTAACGACACAGAGCGTTCACAAGGTAAAAAGAAGCGATGAGCAGACAGTATTTCGGAACGGACGGCGTGCGAGGCCGCGTGGGTACGAGTCCCATCATCCCCGAGTTCGGTCTGCGCCTGGGGCATGCCGCAGGCAAGGTGCTGCGACAGCGCGGTGCCAAGCGACCGACCGTGCTGATCGGCAAGGACACGCGGGTGTCGGGCTATATGCTTGAGGCAGCCTTGGAATGCGGTTTCGCAGCCGCGGGGTGTGACGTGGTGCTCGTGGGCCCGCTGCCCACGCCTGGTGTGGCATACCTTACACGCGCGTTGCGACTGGACCTGGGCGTGGTCATTAGCGCCTCTCACAATCCCTATGCTGACAACGGCATTAAGTTCTTCTCCGACACCGGCAGCAAGCTTCCCGACAGCTGGGAAGAGGAGGTCGAGGCAGCTCTGCAGGGCGCTGAGGGATGCGTGTCCTCTGAAGACCTTGGCAAGGCGCGACGGTTAGATGACGCCGCTGGGCGATACATTGAATTTTGCAAAAGCACATTTCCCAACCACCTGACCCTCAAAGGCCTTCGCTTGGTGGTCGACTGTGCACACGGTGCCGCGTATCACATTGCACCGTCCGTCTTCCATGAGCTTGGGGCGGACGTTATTTCGATTGGCGTGCAGCCGGACGGTTTCAACATCAACAAGGGATTTGGCGCCACAGCGCCTGATGCCTTGATTCGCGCCACGCGCGCCAACCATGCGGATTACGGTATTGCGCTCGATGGAGATGCGGACCGGTTGCAATTGGTGGATCGCAGCGGACGCCTGTTCAACGGCGACGAACTGCTGTACCTCCTCGCGATGGACCGTCGGCCCGTGGGCGTCGTGGGTACGCTGATGACAAACCTCGCCGTGGAGCAGGCCATCAAGGCTCAGGGCATGGAGTTTGTGCGCGCGGCAGTGGGGGACCGATATGTGCTCGAGGAATTACTGATGCGGGGTTGGCAATTGGGCGGCGAAGGCTCTGGTCATTTGCTGCTGCTGGATCGCCATACAACGGGAGACGGCATCATCGCCGCACTGCAGGTGCTCGAGCTCGTGGTGCGAACTGGAAAGAGTCTGTCCGATCAGCTCGCTGCCGTGCGCCTGTATCCCCAGACGCTGCTCAACGTCAAGCTTCCACCCGGGCTGGATTGGAAGATGCACGATGGGTTCGCACGTGCGCGCGCGGAGGTCGAGGAACGGATCAATGGCTGCGGCCGTGTGCTCATTCGCCCCAGCGGTACCGAGCCAGTGCTGCGCATCATGGTCGAGCATGCCGATCCAGCGCGTGCGGAGCAGTTGGCGGAAAGCCTGAGAGGCGTGCTTATCGGTCAATGAAAGGGAAATGTTGTCACTCAAGCACTTCGATTGCGCTGCAGCTCGCAATGCATGTTCATGTGGATCAAGATGTGACAAATGTGACCCAGATGACCGTGTCATTGAAATGTCACATTAGAGCGATTAAATGTCAGCCTGAACACCGCGCTTTGAGCGGTGCCAATCCACAGGAGAGAACCCTATGCCTACCCCGATGTCCCGTCGCAGCCAAATCAAGTTCCTGCTGGCATCCGCCGGCCTTACCATCGCAGCTTCGGCGCTCCCAGTTACGGCCCAAGCTGCGTCGGTCAGCTTGCTCGAAACCGGCTCCACACTGCTGTATCCGCTGTTTAACATTTGGGTGCCCAATTACACCAAGGCACATCCTGACATCAAGATCACGACCCAAGGCACGGGCAGCGGCACCGGCATCGCGGAGGCCATTTCTGGAGTGGCGCAGATCGGAGCCTCGGACGCCTATATGGCCGACGGCCAAATCAAGCAGAATCCGAGCATTCTCAATATTCCGCTCGCCATTTCAGCTCAAACGATCAACTATAATGTGCCGGGTCTGAATAAAGTCCATCTTAAGCTCGATGGTCCGGTGCTGGCCGGCATCTATAGCGGAACAATTAAGAACTGGGACGACGCGGCGATTAAAGCGCTGAATCCAGGCGTCAAGCTCCCTGATCACGCCATCGTTCCTATTCACCGTACGGACGGAAGCGGCGATACATTTATTTTTAGCCAGTACCTGTCATTCTCCACACCGAAGTGGAATAACAGCGTTGGCTACGGCACCTCGATTTCCTGGCCAGCTGTGCAAGGCGGTGTAGGTGCCAACGGCAACCCCGGCATGGTCCAAGCCAGTCAGCAGACGCCGTACTCTGTAGCCTACATCGGTGTAAGCTTCCACGCCGAAATCGCCAAGGCTGGGCTAGGCACCGCGATGATCAAGAACCGCGCCGGTCATTTCTTGCTGCCCACGGCCAAAACTGTGAGTGCCGCCGCCGATGGCCTGATCGCAAAGACTCCGGCGGACGAGCGCCTCAGCCTAGTGTTCTCCGAGGGGGCGAACTCCTATCCAATTATCAATTACGAGTACGCCATAGTGAACGCCAAGCAGGCCAACCCCGAGGCTGCCAAGGCCATCAAAGATTTCCTCAGCTGGGCCGTTGAGTCGAAGGGGGGCAACGCTGCAAAATACCTCGACGTCGTTCGCTTCATCGCCCTGCCGGCGCATATCCAGCAACTGAGCAAGGCGCAGATCGCCAAAATTCAGTAACCTTAATAACGGTTGTTTGCAGGAAGCTCCCCTGGTGTCGCCTCCATTGGCGGCCCAGGGCGTATGCCCAACTTGCTTTTCCCATCACGCTCGAAGGCTCGCAGACATCTCCATGCGTTTTTTTCGTCCCGGTCTTCAAGCTGTTTCTTCTATCATTCCGCTGGTTTTGGTCGCGGTTTTCGTGTTTCTCACGGCCTACTCTTGGCCAGCCATTGAATTCAACGGCCTGCATTTCCTTTTTTCGAATACCTGGAGTCTAGGCAATCTTTACGCCAACCCGGTCCAGCGCAGCGGTTTCACGGTGCCGTTGGGCGCCCATTACGGCATTGCGGTTTTCATCGTTGGAACCTTGGCGAGTTCTGCCATAGCGCTTTTGCTTGCGGTACCGGTGGGCATTGGCGTAGCACTGTTCTTGGCCGAATACGCTCCCCACCGATTGCGCGGGGTGTTCGCCCAAACCGTCGAACTTCTGGCCATGGTCCCCAGCGTTGTCTATGGTCTGTGGGGCCTGGAGGTGCTGGCCCCTTTGACGATGAAAGTTATCGCACCGTTTTTGGCTCACGCACTGCCCTTCATACCCTTCTTCTCGGTCAAGGCCACCAGTGGCTACGGCCTGCTCACAGCCGGGCTGGTGTTGGCCTTGATGGTGCTACCTGTTATTTCCAGCACGTTGATTGAAGCCATGCAGCGAGTGCCCAAGGAATTGCGCGAATCCTGTTTCGCACTCGGCGCCACGCGCTCTGAAATGCTACGCAAAACTCTGTTGCCTGCCGTGCGCGCACCGCTCATCGGCGCGGTTATCCTAGCCCTTGGCCGCGCTCTGGGTGAAACCATGGCGGTGCTGATGGTCAGCGGAGGTGCATTGAATTACATGCCCAACAGTATTTACAGCCCCATCACTAGCATGGCGGCCTTCATCGCGTCCCAACTGGACAGTGCCTTGCAAGACCCCAGCGGCATGGCCGTGCGCTCGTTGGCGGAAATTGCCCTAGTCTTGCTCATCATCGCAGTCATCGTTAATGTCATCGCTCGCCTCCTCACCCGACGTGCCAAGTTCGCAGGCTAAATCTGCTCTTAGGCGCTCCATGCCGCGCGGCAGGCGCTACGGCAACGCATTGTTCGGCGTGGCCTGCGTCTTGACTTTCCTCTTAGTAGTCGCGCCCTTGGTGGACATGCTCTGGACTGTACTCTCACGAGGAGGCTCGGCGCTGAACTGGGTGGTGTTCTCCCAGGTTACTAATGGCATCAGCGGCGGTTTGCTCAATGCTATTGAAGGCACACTGGTGCTTAGCGGTGGTGCCTTGTTGTTCGCCGCGCCAATTGGCGTGCTTGCAGGTGTGTATCTGGCCGAATATGGCGCTGGCGCTTGGGGTCGCTTGGTGCGCTTCCTTGCCGACGTGCTCACGGGCGTGCCATCCATCGTGCTCGGGTATTTCAGTTACGTCACGCTGGTGGAGGAAATGGGCTGGCAATTCTCTGCGCTTGCAGGGGCCATCACCTTGGCAATGTTAATCGTGCCCTACATAGCACGATTTAGTGAGATGGCGCTGCGGCAGAACCCACCCAGTTTGCGCGAGGCTGCTTATGCTTTGGGTTGCAAGGAGCCACAAGTTGTGTTCAAAGTGCTGCTACCAGCAGCACGCTCAGGTGTGATCACCGGGGTGCTTCTGGCACTGGCGATTTCGGTGGGCGAAACGGCGCCGTTGATTTACACCGCGGGTTGGTCGAACTACATGTGGAATGGCCAACTCACGCACGAGCCGATTGGCTATCTTACCTATGTGATCTGGAGCTTTATCAACCAACCATTTGCCTCGGCGCATGCCTTGGCCTATGCGGCGGCTTTTATCGTAATTGGCGTCGTGCTGCTGATCAACATTGCTGCGCGGTTGTTGCTACGGCAGCGACTTTGACGTTTTTTGCAATAAAAAACAGGTAATCATGATGACATTCATCATATTTTATTCTTAGATTTTTGAAACGTATCGATGAATACTCCAGCCGCTCTTGTTAATCCGCCGCCAGCATGTTTGTCAGTGCGTAATCTCAACTTCTACTACGGCAAATACAAGGCAATCAAGAATGTCAGCTTGGACATTGCGCAAAATCAGATTACGGCGTTCATTGGGCCTTCGGGCTGCGGTAAGTCAACGCTGCTGCGGGTTTTCAACCGTATGTTCGAGTTGTACCCCGATCAGCGAGCCGAGGGCGAGGTGTTAATCGACGGCCGGAACATCCTCACCTCGGGCGAGGATGCATCGCTGGTGCGCGCGGAGATCGGCATGGTGTTTCAGAAACCAACACCATTTCCGATGTCAATCTACGACAACATCGCATTCGGCATCAAGCTGTATGAGAAATTGTCGAGGGCCGAAATGGATGAACGCGTCGAATGGGCGCTTAATAAGACGGCGCTATGGGATGAGGTCAAAGACAAGCTACAGCAAAGCGGCATGAGCCTTTCGGGCGGTCAGCAACAGCGGCTTTGCATCGCACGCGCTATTTCCATTAAACCCGAGGTGCTGCTGCTCGATGAGCCGACGTCCGCACTTGACCCGATCTCGACCGCGAAGATTGAGGAACTGGTGACTGAGTTGAAGAAGGACTACACGGTGGTCATCGTCACCCACAACATGCAGCAGGCGGCGCGAGTGTCGGATTACACGGCCTACATGTACTTGGGCGAAATGATCGAGTTCGGGGAGACCAACCAGATTTTCCTCAAACCCAGGCGGCAGGAGACCGAGGATTACATCACCGGCCGTTTCGGCTGAATGGAGAAGAATCATGCAAGAAAAACATATTTCCACACAGTTCGACGCAGAGATCGGCGCCATTTCGACTCGTGTGCTTGAAATGGGCGGTCTGGTGGAGTCGCAGATCGCACAAGCCGTCTTTGCACTGCGCCACTTTGATGTTGAGGCTGCTCGCGGCGTGATGCTCAACGAAAAGCGCGTGAACCAGATGGAGGTGGAGATCGATGCCGACGTGACGCAGATTATCGCCAAGCGCCAGCCCACGGCGCGCGACTTGCGCCTCATGATGGCGATTTCAAAGACCATCACCAATTTGGAGCGCGTCGGCGATGAGGCAGACCGCATCGCACGGATGGCGCGAGACCTGATTGAAGCGGGGTCCAAACTGGGGATTTCGTACAACGAGATTTCGCGCGAGTCTGACCTGGCCATTGCGCAGGTGCGCAAGGCTCTGGACGCTTTCGCGCGACTTGACGAGAAGGCCGCGGTGGAGATCGTCACCGGCGACACGGCGATCGACGAAGAGTTCGACTCATTCATGCGAAAGCTCATTACTTACGTGATGGAGGATCCGCGCAACATTTCAGCCAGCTTGGATCTTGTGTTCATCGCCAAGGCGATTGAGCGCATTGGCGATCACGCGAAAAACATCGCCGAGTTCGTCATCTACGTCGTGCGCGGCACGGATGTTCGCCACAACAAGCAAGCTTTCAATGAGGTCGCCAGTACCCTTTGAACCATGGCCATGGCAACGAATATCCTCATCGTCGAAGACGAGCCAGCGATTGCCGAGCTGCTCGCGGTGAATCTGCGCCACGCGGGGCAGTGCCCGATCTTGGCAGCGAGCGCGGAGGACGCGCTGCGCATCATCCGTGACGTGCTGCCGGACGTGATGTTGATTGACTGGATGCTTCCCGGCATGTCTGGCTTGGCCCTTGCGCGCGAATTGCGCCAAGGGGCCCGTACGCGCAGCATACCCCTCATTTTGCTCACTGCGCGCAGCGAGGAGGCCGATACGATCGCGGGACTTGACGCCGGCGCCGATGACTACATCACCAAACCGTTCTCGCCCAAGGAATTGCTGGCCCGCATCCGTGCCGTGCTGCGCAGGCGTGCGCCCCAACTCACGGATGAACCGGTACGAGCGGGCGGATTGGCGGTCGATCCCGCTACCCGGCGCGTGAGCTTCGCTGAAGGGGCACGTGCGCAGGAGGTTCGCTTGGGCCCGACAGAGTTCAAGCTTTTGCACTACTTGATGACCCACCCGGAACGGGTCCATAGCCGTGGTGCTCTGCTCGACAAGGTGTGGGGCGACCATGTTTTTATCGAAGAACGCACTGTAGACGTCCACATCAAGCGATTGCGGGAAGCGCTGGCGCAGGTGCAATGCGCCGATTTGGTCGAGACGGTGCGCGGGGCCGGCTACAGGTTTACGTTGCGGCAAGACGTGCATTCGCCGCAACCGTTGGCACCGAGCCATTGAAGTTGCCGCGATCAACCGCGCTTGTTTGGGAGTGCGCGCTCTCGGCGTGGGCTGGGCCGGGCTTTAAGTGCTGTTTGAGCATTTGTTCCTTGTCAGGCAACCCCTCACACACACCGTCATGCGTGCCATTACCTTCCGTCTGACCGGCGTCGCCGCTTTGATGCTGGCGGTTTCAGGAGTCGTTGCATGGCGATTCGGTGCTCTCCCCGCTGCGCTCGCGGCTTGTGCCGTAGCCCTGGGGGTGATCGGAGCCGACACCGCAGCTCAACTGCGTCTGCTGGCTTGGCTGAAGTGGCCTGAAAGTACCCGTATTCCCTCGGCGCGTGGGGTCTGGGCGGAAGTGTTTTACCGCGCCGCACGGCAGTTGCGCTTGTGGGAGACGCGCGTGCAGAGTGAGCAAGACAAGCTCAGGCGCTTCATCGCGGCGCTGCAAGCGTCCCCCAACGGGCTGATCATTATGGATGGCGCGGACCAGATTGACTGGTGCAACGAAACAGCCGCTGAGCATTTCGGCCTGGATACGCGCCGCGATCTGCGCCAACATGCTGTTCACCTGATCCGCAACCCCGAATTCTTTGCATACGTGGCTGCCAAGCGGTTCGAGACGCCGCTGCTCGTACGACGCGCCGGCAACAACGGATCCCTGCTGCTGAGTGTGCAAATCATTCCCTATGGCGAAGGCCAGAAGCTCATGCTGTCGCGTGATGTCACCCAGGTCGAGCGCACTGAGGCAATGCGGCGCGATTTCGTCGCCAACGTCTCGCACGAGATCAAGACCCCGCTCACGGTTATCGCCGGTTTCATCGAATCCCTGCGCGGATTGGATTTTTCAGCCGAGGAGCGTGATCGCATTCTCGCGCTGATGCAGGAGCAGTCGGATCGCATGCGTCACCTGGTGGACGATCTTCTTACGCTGGCCCATCTTGAAGGCGATCCTCATCAGCCAGCCGAAGAGGTGCTGGACATGCGGCAGATGGTGGAGCGACTCGGCGCGGACGCGCGCGCGCTGTCGGGCGGGCGCCACGCCATTGAGCTCAGTGCGGATGTGGGCGACGTGCGCGGTGCGCGCACGGAACTCACCAGTGCGTTCACGAATTTGGTGAGCAATGCAGTGCGCTACACACCGCCGGGCGGTATCGTGCGCATCGCATGGAGTGTGCGGCAGCTTGATGGCGGAGGCCGCGTGCCAGAATTCAGCGTGAGCGACTCTGGAATCGGCATTGCGCCCGAGCATATCCCACGCTTGACCGAGCGCTTCTATCGGGTGGACAGGGGCCGTTCGCGCGAGTCTGGTGGAACGGGTCTCGGCCTCGCAATCGTCAAGCACGTGCTCCTGCGCCACCAAGCCGAGCTGCGCATTACCAGCCAACCCGGTCAAGGGAGTATTTTTACCGTGCGCTTTCCGGCTCAACGCCTGGTGCTCCCTGCAGAGCCGGGAGCACCAGAAGCCACTCCGGCGGACCGCGAGTCGATCAATGCCTGATGGCTGCTGCAGCGGGTTTTCCAGCCGCGCGCCCGTGTCCACTGCCCTTGCGCATCCATATCCCAGGCGTTAGCAGGGCATTGCCAGTGCACCCTGAGTCCCTCCGCAATCACCTTAGCGCGGGCCTTGCGGTCGAGCACCGGGGTCGCAATTTCCACGCGGCGGAAAAGGTTGCGCTCCATCCAGTCGGCGGATGAAATCCAAACATTTTGCTTTCCGGCATTGAGGAAGTAAAAGATGCGTGAATGCTCGAGGAACCGTCCTATGATGGAGCGCACACGGATGTTGTCCGACAAGCCTGGAACGCCTGGGCGAAGCATGCATGGGCCGCGGACAAGCAGGCGGATTTCTACGCCAGCCATGGAAGCTTCGTAGAGCTCTTCAATCACCGTGGGCTCGAGAAGTGCATTCACGCGGGCCCAGATGCGCGCGCGCTGGCCACCACGCGCCAGCTGGGCTTCATTTCGAATTGCCTTGAGCAGGTTGTCGAGAAGCGAAAAAGGCGATTGCCAGAGTCGTTTGAGCGGGGGGAATTGGGAGGATCCGGTAATCTCCAGAAAAACCTGATTGACATCCGCACAGATGGCCTCGTCAGCCGTCATCAGCCCAAAATCAGTGTAAAGGCTCGCCGTGCGGATGTGGTAGTTGCCCGTGCTGACGTGCACATAGCGTCGGAGCTGCGCAGCGCGCCGAGCCGGCCTTTCGCGGCGCACGACCATGAGCATTTTCGCGTGGCATTTGAATCCGACCACCCCATAGACGACGTGGGCCCCCTCGGCTTCCAATCGCGCGGCCCAGTTGATGTTGGTCTCCTCGTCTAACCGGGCCATGAGCTCCAGCACGACGGTCACTTCCTTGCCATTGCGAGCGGCTTCAATCAGTGCCTCCATCAACGGAGAGTTGCTTCCGGCGCGGTAGATGGTCTGTTTGATGGCCAGCACTGCAGGGTCTCGAGCAGCAGCGCGAACCAGATCGACCACTGGCGTGAACGTGTCATAGGGGTGATGGAGCAGCACATCGGCCGCCTGGATGCGCTCGAACAATTGCGGATCCGGGCCCGGCCAGCTCGCCAGCGGTGCCGGGGTGTGTGGCAGATATTTCAGGCCGGGTTCGCCAACCATATCGATGATGGCCTGAAGCCGGACCACGTTGACGGGACCGTCCGCCTTGAAGCAATCGTCTTCACGCAGCCCATTTTCCCGCATCAGGCGCTCAAGCAGGTGTGGCGGGCAACCTGCAGTGACCTCGAGGCGAACGGCGTCGCCATAGTGTCTCGCGCGCAGTTCACCTTGCAAGGCCGTGCGAAGGTTGGTGATCTCGTCGTCGTCCACGAACAGCTCACTGTTGCGCGTCACGCGGAACTGGTGTACGCCAAGAACCTTAAGCCCCGGGAAAAGGTCGCCGGCGAAGGCTTGCATCAGCGATGACAGCAGCACAAAGCTGTAGCGATGCTCACCGAGATCCTGAGGCATGGCCAGCACGCGCGGAAGCGCGCGCGGCGCTTGGATGATCCCAAGATCGACATTGCGCCCGAACGCGTCGGTGCCCACGAGCAGGACCGCGAAATTAAGGCTCTTGTTGAGCACCTTGGGGAATGGGTGTGCCGGGTCAAGTCCGATGGGCGTGAGCACGGGGAGAACCTCCCGCTCAAAGTATGCGCGTGCCCATTGTTGTTGCGCGGTTGTCCACTGCCCGCTGGTGACAAAACGGATACCCACGGAGTGAAGAAGCGGATAGATGTCCTGCTGCAGAACACGGTATTTTTCAGCCTCCAGCGCATGCGATTCCTTAGCAACGACCTGCAGCGCATCGGCCACTCGCAATCCGTCGGGCGTCATACTGTTGGCGTCGTGCTCCAGGAGGTCTTGCAGCTGCGCAACGCGCGTCTCGAAAAACTCGTCCATGTTCGACGACATGATGCATAGATAACGCAGACGCTCCAGCGATGGGTTCGTCGGATCTTGGGCTTGGGCCAGCACGCGGCGGTTGAAAGCGAGGATACCGAGCTCGCGATTGAGCAGGCGGGGCGAGAGTTGATGCGACATGTCGAAGTCTGAATTGTGCTCCACGGTGCAGTGGGGACCGAGCCAAAGGCAGGAGAGAGCAATGAAAGCTTAGGATGTCATGTCTACGTGAAAGCCTCGTGACAGAGTCAAATTCTTGTCATCTACCGGCACTCTAATTGCTCCGATGTCCCTGAGTATCCAACATTTAGCCGCCGTTGACCTCGGCTCCAACAGTTTTCGCATGCTGGTGGGAAAAGCTTCCGAGGACAAGCATGGGGCGCAAATTTATCCGCTGGACTCTTTGCGCGAGCCCGTACGCCTTGGTGCGGGGTTGGATGCGAATAAGAATCTGACCGAGGAGTCGCAGCAGCGTGCGCTTGCGGCGCTCAGCCGTTTTGGCGAGCGGCTGCGTCAGTTCCAGCCCGAGCGGGTGCGCGCGGTAGCCACCAATGCAGTTCGCGTGGCCAAGAATGCGCAGGCCTTTCTGGAGCGTGCTCAGGCCGCGCTAGGCTTTCCAATTGAGGTGATCGCTGGCCGCGAGGAGGCGAGGTTGGTGTATATCGGGGCGGCACACTCGGTGGCCCCGGCTGGGGGCAACCGACTTGTCGTGGACATCGGCGGTGGGTCCACCGAATTCATCGTCGGCGCAGGGTTGGAACCGCGCATCATGGAGTCGTTGTATATCGGCTGCGTGTCCATGAGCCGCGACTTTTTTCCAGGTGGTTTTGTCGACGAGCAACGCATGAAGTCGGCGGAACTGGCAGCGCAACGGGAAATTCAGATCATTGCCCGCGCGTTCCGCAAGGCTGGCTGGGCAAATGCTGTGGGATCTAGCGGAACGGCCCGGGCTCTGGCAGATATCCTAGTCGGTAACCAGCTCAACGCCGGTGCGCAGTCACTGGGCATCACGCGCGGTGGCTTGCGCGAGTTGCGCAAGATCTATGTGCGCGCTGGCGACCTGAGCGCGCTCAAGATGGTTGGGTTGAAACAGGACCGTTTGCCGGTGGCGGCTGGCGGTTTGGCCATCATGCTCGCGGTGTTCGAAGAACTCGGGCTCAAGGACATGGAGGCAACGGACGCCGGGCTGCGGCTTGGAGTGCTTTATGACCTGTTGGGCCGGGAGCAGCACCAAGATATGCGCGCGCTCACGGTACAGCAGTTTATGCAACGCTATGGCGTTGATGCGGGGCAGGCCTCGCGGGTCGAGGCACTGGCGCTGTCGCTGTTGCTGCAGTTGTACCCACAAGTCAGCTCCGGCGAGCAGCAAGCAGTCCGCTGGGCTGCCGAGCTCCACGAGGTAGGGCTTTCGATTGCACATAGCGCCTATCACAAGCATTCAGCTTATATCGTTGCCAACGCGGATATGCCCGGTTTCTCACGCAGCGAGCAGGCCACCATCGCCGAGATGTTGCTGTGCCACGGTGGCAAACTAAAAAAGCTGGGTGGTTTGGATGCGATCAACCTCGATCTGCGTGCGGTGCTTGCGCTGCGCCTCGCCGTGCTATTTGCTCGCAATCGGCATGATGTTGACATCAGTGGTCTGCGATTGATTCCCGGCGGTAGCAGGGATGGTGTGCAGGGGGCTCGCCTTCAGGTCAATTCCTTCTGGTTGAAGGCTTCGCCGTTGACCCAGTACAGCCTGGAGCAGGAAGTCGCTGAATGGCGTCGCGCGGGTGTGGAGATGCGACTCGAGGCTGTGCAGATCGCCTAAAGACACCAAGCGCACTCAGCGAGCGCTATTTAAAAAATGTCGCGCATAGCGGGAGCTGACATCGCTCAAGCGCATCAGGATGGGAAAGTCTGCGGTATTGAAATCAGGGTCCCACGCCGGGGCGCCGCAAATCCTTGCCCCCACCCGAAGGTAGCCTTTGAGCAAGGGCGGCGGCTGGGCGGGTAGGTCCTGGCGCAGATTTGCCACGGGCAATGGCAGACGCGGCTGCATATGATCTTCAACAGGGGCGAGATGGGTCTTACGCAGCGCGGCCCACAGGCTTGCCGCATAGTGTCCGCCGTCATGCATGGCCACGCTGGCGCAGCCAATCATCGCATCCAGAGCGTGGCGACGCATGTAGTCTGCCAACCCTGCCCACAGCGCCATGATCACGGCTCCGCCGCGAAAGTCGCGGTGGACGCATGAGCGGCCCAGTTCGAGCAGGCGCGGGCGCAGGTGGATCAAGCGGGTAAGATCGAATTCGATCTCGGAATACAGCCCTCCAACACGCTGGGCCTGGTGTGGGGGCAGTACGCGATAAGTGCCGACCAATTGGCCTTCGGCGCTTCGCACCAAAAGGTGGTCACAATAGGGGTCGAAAATATCGATGTCGTGGCCCGGCAACGGGGTGGCGATTCGTGCACCCAATTCATCTGCGAAGACCTTCCAGCGCAGGCGTTGCGCCTCGCGCACTTCGTGCTCATGCCGTGCCCAAGCGACAGTCAGGCCTGGATAGTCGTCAGGAATCAGGATGTCAATGGTGTTTTTGCGCGAAATGTCGCGTCGCACCCCGACTGGTGCCCGCACTGTTTCGTGGGAGGCCAGTGCAGTCAGGCCCGTTTCTTCGCATTCTTGCATCGGTTTTTTCTCCTTCCTGCCCGAACGATACGGACCGATCGTGACGATGCGATGAAGGAAATGTGACGGACTGATGACCGAATCCGATCAATCACGTTGCGTGCACGCACGCGGTGATCCGTCCAGTTCGAGCCCCTGGGCTTACGGTGGAGTGGATGATCCGAGAAAATCGGGGAACAGTGGAGACACAGCTTGCTCGCATGCGGATGCTGGGTTAAATCTGCCGCGCGGTCAACGGCGCATCCAAGGTTTTCCCCGCGACACGTGGCCTCCCTTCTCGGCCCGGGAGCGCACGGATCAGTCCAGCAGGTCCGGGCTGAGGCTGGCTCGAAGGATGCGGTTTGAAGCTCCCTCACGCAGGCGATCCGCGACCCAGATCAGTCCGCCCTTGCGGATGCTGAACGGCTGCTCACAGCCGGCCAGCCAGCGCAATGCGGCGCTTCCAAGGGTTGGCTGGTGACCGCATAGGATCAAGGCATTGTGGGTGTCTTGATGGCTACCAATCACATCGAGCAAGTCCTCGATGCTCCGACCCGGAGCCAAGCGTGCGTCCTCGGTTGGATAGTCCGCAAGAGTCATCGCCGTCTGGCGGGCGCGCACTGCTGGGCTTGTACAGACAAGCCAGGGCTTTGGCACGTGAGCTTTGATCCATGCAGCCATCCGGCTGGCATCGCGTCGACCCTGCCGCGTCAGTGCACGCTGCAAGTCGGCTGTGTTGCCGGGGCCAGTGTCAAGTTCTTCGGCTTCGGCATGGCGCCAGAAAATAACATGGAGAGGGGTGCTCATGGGGCGGTTTTTTTGAGTTGGTGCTTTGGATCGCATGATTTCCGCGGTAGCCTGCCGAATGTACACAACTCGCGTGACGCAGAGTCAGTCAACCGCGTTATGGTAGGGGCGGGTAGTATCAACATTACCGAAAATCTGGAGCCCGACCATGTGGATGGATCATCACGATTTACTGCGTGAGTTTCCCGAGTTCGCACAGGCCATTGTGACGCTGCGCGCGCGTGATGGGCATTTCAACGCGCTTTGTGGGCGTTTCGATGCAACAAGTTCCGAAATCGTGCGCATCGAGCGCGGTGAAGTACCCGCTGGCGATGATCAACTCAAGGCGCTTCGCGCGTTGCGCTTGAAAATCAAGGATGAAATTGTCGCACTTCTGCGCGCGACTTGAGCTATCCGCGCCGGCGCCTCGCCTCGCCGCCAATTAGATCGAGAACGTGACCATGGTGGGGATTTCCGCCCGCGCCTGAGCCAATTTTGCAGCGCTGGTGTCTAGCTCGACCGGGTGCACGTCCGCGAGTTGTCGCGCCCGATCGCGCAGCGTTGCGGACGACGGTGGTGGTGTAAGCCTGCTTGCGAGGGCGATGGTGTTCTCGCCATCCTCGGCTAGCAGGGTGAGAACCGAGCCATCGAAGCTGCGTTGCAGCCGATCAATGATCACGTCGCGTAGCCTGTCCTTTGCCCAGATGTTCGACACCAGAACACCGCCGGGCTGCAGGGCTTTAGCGCAGTCATCAAAGAATGACTGACTGCACAGGCTAGGCGGCAGGCCCTGCGCGTCAAACCCGTCGAGCATCAGCACGTCGCACCAAGCGGGATTGTCGCGTATCCAAACCGCACCGTCGGTGCACACAACTTGCAGTCGCTCGTCGTCCGGCGGAATGGAAAAAAGCTCGCGCATGGCGATGACCTCAGGGCTAATTTCCAGCGCGGTGAAGCGGGTGTGCGGTAGTTTGGCGTGGCAGTACTTAGCCAGCGAGCCGCCTCCCAGACCAACCATCACAATATGGGCCGGCTCTGGCTTGAATAGCAAGAAAGCCATCATGCTGCGCGTGTAGTCCAGCACCAGCTTGTCGGGCGCGGCGACGCGCATGCGGCTTTGGACGGTGGCCATCGAAAAGTGTAGTGACACTTCACCGCGGTCCTGGCAGATGAAAGGCTGGCCAGGTGGTTGGCGTAGGCGCTTCATGGTCGGCAGGGTTTCGCTTCAATCCGCCAAGCGGCGCAGAGCGGGAAACAGGATTACGTCACGGATGCTGGGTGCGTCCGTCAAGAGCATGACGAGTCGGTCGATGCCGATGCCGCAGCCTCCCGCCGGGGGCATACCCACCTCCAGCGCGCGGATATAGTCGGCGTCAAAGTACATCGCCTCTTCATCGCCCGCGCTCTTGTTCGCCGCTTGAGCAGCGAAGCGCGCAGCTTGGTCTTCGGGATCGTTTAGCTCCGAAAATCCGTTCGCGATTTCACGCCCGGTGGCAAACAGCTCAAACCGCTCGGTGATATTCGGGTCGGCGTCGCTGGCGCGCGCAAGCGGCGAGACTTCCACCGGGTAGTCGACAATGAACGTGGGCTGCCAGAGGTGGTCTTCAACGACCGCCTCGAACAGGCCGAACTGGAGCTCCGCCAGGCTCCAGTGCGCTGGGGCTTTTTCCCCAGCTGCCAGCAGGCGTGCGCGCAGAACGGCCGAATCGACGGCCTGCGCGGGCGTGAGCCCGGCATGGGCCACGAGGGCATCGTGCACGCTCAGGCGCGCGAAAGGCGATTCCAAGTCAACCTCGCGCCCCTGGTAGCTCACGCGTGATGAGCCGCACGCACGGATGGCTGCTTGGCGAATGAGTTGTTCAGTGAAATTCATCACGTCGCCGTGGTTCCAATATGCCGCGTAGAACTCCATCATCGTGAACTCCGGATTGTGGCGCACCGAGATGCCTTCATTGCGGAAGTTGCGGTTAATCTCGAACACGCGTTCGAAGCCCCCGACCACGAGTCGCTTGAGATAAAGTTCAGGGGCGATGCGCAGGAACATCTGCTGGTCCAGCGCGTTGTGGTGGGTCACGAAGGGCTTGGCGTTCGCGCCACCCGGGATGGGGTGCAGCATGGGGGTTTCGACTTCGACGAAACCCGTTTCCTCCATCTCATGGCGCAGGGCCGAAACGATGCGCCCGCGCTGTACGAAGCGTTGTCGCGATTCGGGCGTGACCAGAAGGTCGATATAGCGCTGACGGTAGCGTGTTTCGACATCTTCGAGGCCGTGAAACTTGTCGGGAAGGGGTTGCAGGTTTTTTGCTAGCAGGCGTACGCTGGTCGCCTGTACGGTGAGTTCACCGGCCCGTGTCTTGAACAGGGTGCCCTCACACGCGAGGATGTCGCCAAGGTCGAAATGCTTGAACGCCGCGTGGTTTGCTTCCCCGGCGTGGTCATTGTTGACATAGATTTGCATGCGGCCGCTGCCGTCCTGCAGCGTGCCAAAGCTGGCTTTTCCCATGACACGCTTGAGCATGAGTCGCCCGGCGATTTTCACCTGATGGTTTGTCTCCAGGATTGTGGATGCATCGATTGTGTCGAAGCGCCCATGCAAATCCGCAGCGCACGCGTCAGGCTTGAAGTCATTGGGATACACGGGCCCACTTGCACGGAGTGCGGCGAGCTTGGCGCGCCGCTGCGCCGCAAGCGATGTTGGGTCAACTTGAGGACCGTCCTGCGGCTTTACCGGAAAGTCGCCTGCGTGTTTGCTGGATTCGGTGGGGTTCATGCGTAGCGTTCTCGTAGGTAATTCAACGAAGCTGCAGTCTCGGCGGTCAATCCTTGGGCATCCTGCGCCAAAAGGGCATGCTCGATGCGTGCAGCCAAGGTTTTGCCGAGTTCCACGCCCCACTGATCGAAGGGATTGATGCCGTATAGCCAGCCTTCGACCACGGTGCGGTGTTCATAAAGCGCGAGCAACGCGCCCAAGTGGTAGGCGGAGAGTTCCTCCATCCAAATAAAGGTGGATGGGCGTCCGCCCGGGCAGGCACGGTGCCGCGCTGCGCGCGCGGCGCTGTCCGGCGTCATGCCTTGTCCAATGAGTTCCGCCTGCCAACTCGACGCGTCCTTACCACTCCATAACGCGTCCGCTTGGCCGAGCGCATTGGCCAGCAAGGCCAGATGCTCCTGCAGCCGTGCATGCCAAGGCTTGGCAACGGCCACGATTTCATGGAATACCGGCACCGCAGCTTGGTGTAAAAGTTGAAAATAAGTGTGCTGCACGGGAGTGCCTACGCCACTGATGACGGCAGGACCACTGACATGTACCGGGAGCAGTCCGTCGGCGCTGGTGGACTTGCCCAGCGATTCCATGAGCAACTGTTGAAGGTACAGGGGCACGTGCTCGAAGGCGTCGCCATACAGGCCAATGGATAGGAGGGGAAGCCCGAAGCGCACGCGGTAGGCGTGTGACAGCCCGGCCATCAACCCAGGGGCGCTTGCATCGAGGGGAGTGGAGAGGAAATGTTCGTCCATCGCGCGTGCGCCCGCGTGCAAACGGGCCAGCGCCTCGGTTCCAAAAGCAAGCAAAAGCACCAACCCATGCACGCTCCAAACCGAAAAGCGACCACCGATTTCCGGTAGGGCGCGAAACACTTGGGGGGCGGGCATCCCGAAGCGCTCCTGAGCGAGGTCGGCGTTGGCTGTAAGTGCCACGAGTCGCCGGCGAGCAGCCTCCGCGCCGATATGAGCCGAAAGCCAACGCACAACCGCATCTGCATTGCGCATGACTTCCTGGGTTCGGAACGATTTGCTGTTGATCAGAACCCAGGTTTGGGCCGGATCGGCTGCACGTAGCGCAGCATCGAGTGTGGCGCCATCCAAATTGGCGACCCAGTGCACCGTGCATCGTGGGCGTTGCAGCACCGAAAGTGCAGTGTGCAACGCGAGCATCGGCGTTTCCGAGCCGCCTGCACCAAGGTGAATGATGTGCAGGCCTGCGCCATCGGCATCCTGCACGGTACGCTCAGCCCACTCCACCATGCGTGCATGCTCGGCATGCAGGAATTCGGCTGCGGCCTGCGATGCAGCATCGAGGCCGCTTGCACCCAAGCGCGAGAGCATGTGCCATGCCGGGCGGCCCTCACTGCCATTGAGCACGACATCACTGATCAGGTCAGCGGGGTAATGGGGAAGAGCGGCCAGGGTTTTACGCGCCGTGGCGAGCGACTGTGCGCCGTGACGTGTGAATTCCAGGCGCAAGCCGGCGGTGTCGATGGTCGTGGGTGTTGGCATGACAGAAGCGCGTTGCCGGGTCGCGGCGCGGCAATGGTCGTAGAACCGCAAGCGTCAGGCGGGCGTGGCGAATTGGGCGCACCGGCTCGCGGTTTCCACGGACAAACCACCGATTGTATCGGCCAAGCCTCGGAAAACCGTTGATTTGTATTCCGCGATGGCGTGCAAAGCACGGCGGTGTCGCTCAAAGCCACTCGCGTGCGAGCAGACCGGCCCAAAGCAGCGTCACTAACCCAGCCTGCGTGGCGGCGACTCGCCAGCTAAATGGTCTGGCGCGGCCGGCGAACGCCGCAAAGATTTTGCTCACGGCATTCGTGCTCACGGCGGCGGCAATGGCCGTCACGGCCTGGAGCGGGGACAGCATGCGACTTGCGCAGAGCTGTGCAGCGGTAGCCGATGCCGCATGCGCGTCGGCGATCCCTGCCAGGCCCAGACCAACCACGGTGCCGCGAGCTCCGAGCCAGCCGATCGCTTGATGCGCGAGCAGCAGCATCACTGATAAAACCAACGCAAAAAACAGCGCGCCGCGTGCGTCATAGGGGCGCTCCGTGCTCAGCGTTTTTGCGTCAGCGCCGGATTGCGGAATTTTCCATCCCAATGCCCAGAGCGCCGCTAGTGTTGCACCAGCGCCGTAGAAGAGAAGTGCCGGCGCGAGCAGGGCCAACAAGGGCGGAGCCAGGATCGCCACTATTGCGGCAAGTTCCAGCACTGTTGCCAAGTTTGACAACTGCGCCGCGCCGAGGCACACGGAAAAAAGATCGGGCGTGTCGTGGGCACGCTGTGCCATCGCTGCGATGGTGGCCGTACTGGAAACAAAGCCGCCCGCCAAACCAACCAGCGCCAGTCCGCGCGAGTGCCCAAGCCAGCGAACCGCCACATGCCCGACGCCCTGCACGAGCATCACAAGCACGGCCAGAAGCCAAAGCGCATGGGGGTTGAGGCCGGCAAGCCACGCCTCAGGCCTGTTGGGCAAAAGCGGCAAAACCATCAGTACTGCGGCCGCGAGAAACAGGGCGTGGCCAAGTTCGCCCTCGCTGAGTACGCGGCGGGCGAAGCCGTGCAGCTGCCGTTTCGCCCACAACGTCACCGTCACCAATACCCCGAGGGCTGCCGCGGGGCCTGCCTCGCGCATTGCCAGAGCGCCCAACAGAACGGTCAGGAGCAATGCCAGCTCAGTGGTCAGGCCTGGATCGTACCTGCGCGTCTGTTGGTAACCAGCGTAGCTATGCAAAGCTACCGCAGCCAGCATCACGGCCAATGCCCAAGGCCCAAGCGTGCCAGCCACCGCACCAGCGAGCGCGGCAAGCACGAAGCTGCGAAGTCCTGCAGGACTTCGCTCATTCGCGTTTCCGCTGCGTTCGCGTTCGATTCCAATGAGCATCCCCACCCCAAGCGCAGCCGCCCAGCCGGAAAGATGCCAAGTGTCGATGTCCATGCGCGCATTATGAAGCGTCCAAGGTCATCTTGGGGTGCCTAGAATGCGGCGCATCTCTCCCCAGACATCCTGTGGCTGACTCACGGCGCAGGCAACCCGAACGAGGCACGCATGATTTTCATCACCGGAGGGGCCGGTTTTATTGGCGCCAATTTTGTTCACCATTGGCTAGCGAACATCGACGAACCGCTGTTGGTGCTGGACGCACTGACTTATGCGGGCAATCTAGAAAGTTTGTCCGATGTGCAAGCCAACACTCGGTACGCATTCGCCCATGTGGATGTTTGTGACCGTCATGCGGTGGCCGCACTGCTAGCGACGCACCGTCCGCGTGCGGTGCTGCATTTTGCCGCGGAGAGTCACGTGGACCGTTCCATTCACGGCCCTGGCGATTTCATTCGCACGAACATCCAGGGCACTTACGAGCTTCTCGAATCGGTTCGCGCTTACTGGAGTACATTGGCTCACGCGCAGCGTGAGGCGTTCCGCTTCCTGCATGTCTCCACGGACGAAGTTTACGGATCGCTTGGCCCAAATGATCCGGCGTTTTGTGAGACGACCCCCTACGCCCCGAACAGCCCCTATGCAGCCAGCAAGGCTGCCAGCGATCACCTTGTACGCGCCTGGCACCATACTTATGGCCTGCCAGTGCTTACAACGAACTGCTCCAACAACTACGGCCCCTATCAATTCCCTGAGAAGCTAATCCCGCTGATGATTCACAACGCGTTGGCGGGGCAGTCCTTGCCGGTGTATGGCGACGGTCAGAATGTGCGCGACTGGCTGTACGTTGAAGACCACTGTCGTGGCATTGCCCGAGTACTGGAGGCGGGAAGGGTTGGTGAAACGTACAACGTCGGCGGGCGTAACGAAGTGCGCAACTTGGCCGTCGTTCACCTACTCTGTGATTTGCTTGACAACCTGAGCCCGAAGGCTGACGGCCGGTCTTACAGCACGCAGATTGGTTTCGTGTCCGATCGACCCGGGCATGACAGGCGCTACGCCATAGACGCCAGCAAGATTGCGCGCGAGCTCGGGTGGGAGCCTCAGGAGACATTCGAGACAGGGCTACGGCGTACCGTGCAGTGGTATCTCGAACATGGCGAGTGGGTGCAGCACGTTACCAGTGGCACATACCGCGATTGGCTTGGCAAACAGTATGGTGGTGCGCGCGCAAAGGCCAAGGAGTCCGCAGCATGAGTGCAGCCTTTTCGGCGAATGAGGCGCCCCGTATCCTGCTACTGGGTGCCGACGGGCAGGTTGGCTGGGAACTGCGACGCGCGCTTCTGCCTCTGGGGCAACTTCGATCGATCGGGCGCTCCCAGGTCGATCTCGCGGATCTGCCCTCTTTGCGCGCGGCACTGGATGCTCAGCAGCCCCAAATCCTTGTCAATGCAGCGGCCTATACGGCGGTGGACAAGGCAGAAGCTGAGCGCGAGCGCGCCATGCGCATCAATGCCGAAGTGCCCGCGGTCCTCGCTGACTATGCCGCGGCAAACGGCATTGTGCTCGTACATTACTCGACTGATTATGTGTTCGATGGCACCAAGTCGGAACCTTACGTTGAAGCGGATGCGCCAAACCCGCGCAGCGTCTATGGCCACAGCAAGCTCGAGGGTGAGCGCGCAATCATGGCCAGCGGTTGCCGGCATTGGATTTTTCGCACATCCTGGGTGTACGCGGCGCGGGGTGCCAATTTCGCGAAAACCATGCTCAGGCTGGCCCATGAACGAGAACAACTTCGAGTCGTGGCCGACCAGTTTGGCGCCCCCACGAGTGCCGAGCTTCTGGCCGACATCACCCTTCTGGCCTTGCATCGAACGCGCCAGGACGACGGGTTTGCCGAGCGCGCCAGCGGCCTGTACCACCTGACAGCGGCCGGCCACACGTCGTGGCACGAATATGCACGGTTTGTGGTGCAACAGGCCGTAGCACGCGGCGTGGCGCTGCGTTGTGCGCCGGAAAACGTGCGGCCGATTGCCAGCGCCGATTATCCGCTCCCGGCGCCGCGCCCAAAGAACTCAAGGCTGGATTGCTCGCGTCTGCAGTCGCTGCTCAACATTGTCTTGCCTCCCTGGGAGGTCCAAGTCCAGCGCATGCTTGACGAGATCGTCCAGACGAGCTGATGTCTTTGATTTTGACCCTTCGCGCGGAAAGCCTCCCTGCGCGCGGAGCGGACGGATCGCTAAGATGCCGCTGGCACGGTGTGTCGCGTGGCGTAGCGCCAATGTGCTGGACGTGGAGCCAGCATGAGGCGGCGCCAAGCCTTCACAGTTTGAACTGCGCCTGTGTCTCCTCTGCAGCTGCAGCGCTCGCACAAGGATTGGGAGTGCGTCGACCCCCACTTTGTTGCCAATGGGGCTGACCTCTCGCGCATCAAGAACAAGGGAAAGGGTGCGAGGTTCCGCGATCCTGTCCCGATACCAATCAAGCAGGATCAGGCCAACAGGAGCATCGTCTTACCCAAGCTGGAATGGCTGTGCTAAACAGCCGCTCGGTTCGCGCTGCGGTGCGCAACCTCAAGGTTTTCAGCAACGGCGGCGCAGGGTTCGTGCCGAATGTGACCGAACGGGACGTCGAGAAAGCGATACCGAACAGCGGTGCGGTCGGCCTCGGCAGGGGGATTGCGCGCTTTGCCTTGATGAGTGATGGCCGATTTTTTGCGCAGCTGGGCAGTTTCTGGCGGCACGAAGCGCATTAGCGCCTTGCGCAGCAGGCGATTTCCCGACTCGGCAACGCGCGCTGCGACGTCCTGAAGAGGACCACGACCACGTTCAACCAAAATCACGCGATGGTGTGCATCGAGGACTTGCAGGCTGGCAACGTGTCCGGGTCGGCGGCAGGCACAACCGAGCATCGGGAACTGAACGTTCCAGCCAAATTGGGGTTGAACGAGTCCATCGGCGCTCAGGGCCGCGCCGAGTTCCGAAGTTAGCTTGAGTACGCGTTGGCCTGCAGTGGGGCTTGGCCCATTGCCGTGTCGCTGCCCGCGGGCGCAGTTCACTAGCGTCGCATGTGGCCATGCGAACCACGTCGGCGCTTTCGGCTCGCTGAAGCAGCAAGCCGTCGAAGCGACCGCGCATGAATGCACGCATGCCTAGCACTGCAGGAACCCTCATCCTCCGCGCGTAAGCGGTAGCTTCAGGCCAAGGTTGCTGGCGATGTCAGCGCTACATAAGCCGCCGGTAGGCCCAGCCATAGGCGACCACAAATAGTGCGCAGAACCCGATCAGGATTGATGTTTGGTTCCACCAGAGCACGGCCGGCCCAATGCTGAAGGCTGCCAGCCCCCAGAGATAAGGAGCGGTGTAGGCGTTGAGGCTGTTGCGTGCGTGACCGGGTGCACCGAGCCGCAGGGCTCGGGCGAGGCGCCGATAGATCAAATGGTGCAGATGCAGGCTGTCCGCGCGCATGCCAGGACGGCCGCGGAGCATGCGCCTTCGATACACGGAGAACAGGAGCTCCCAGGCTGGATAAGCCAGCACAAGCAACGCAAACCACGGTGAGATTTGCGGGTGGCGTTGGACGAGCAGCACGGCAAGCAAAGCGGCGAGAAAGCCAATGCAATACGCCCCGGTGTCGCCCAGAAAAATCTCGCCGCGCGGCCAGTTCCAGAACAGAAACCCCATCAGAGCCCCCACACCAATCCCTGCCAGTGCCATGATTTGCGGATCATTGACCTTGAAGGCCACATAGCCGATGGCGGAGAGAATCATCGCACCCACCACGGCAGCCAAGCCATGAAACCCGTCGATCATGTTCACCGCGTGCGGCATCGCGCCAATAGCAATCACCGCCAGGATCCAGCCCAGCGCCGGCCAATGCTGCAGCAATGGATCGATGCCGGGAATGTCCAGGCGCACGATGCTGGCGCCACACAGGGCGACGGCCAATCCGGCTGAAAGTACACCGGCCGTGGCGCGCAGCAGCGGCGCTAGATGGCGTCGCAAATCTTCCCAAATGGCTGCGCCCATCAGGGGCACAAGGGACACGCCCAACCCGAGGTTGAAGCGCCATTTCGAATAGCCAATAGCATTAACGAGCGCCAAACCCGCCATGAAACCGAGGGCAATTGCCATG
The DNA here is from genome assembly GCA_021807445.1 of Pseudomonadota bacterium. GTDB lineage: Bacteria > Pseudomonadota > Gammaproteobacteria > Burkholderiales > Burkholderiaceae_C > Thiomonas_A. Next base: position 6,170 of record JAKBCY010000002.1, on the reverse strand, counting down.
CCTCCGCTGCGCGGTGTGGGGAGGCGGTGCTTTTTTTGGACCTCGCCCCGGGTTTCGTCCAAACCAAACTTCCACCGGCGAGCGGCGAAAATGAGTCCGACGCATCCAAGCCAGGAAACGAGTGCCGCAAGGGCAATGCCTTGGCGAATCATGATAGGTCGCGCTGACGCTGGTGGTCAGCTCTGCTGAATTTCAATTTTTACTTCCAAAACCTCCAGCGAATCCTGTCGCTCAAGTTTGACCTGGATGTCGTTTTGGTTAATTTTCACGTATTTAGAGATTACGGCCACAAGATCACGCTGCAATGCTGGCAGATAGTCGGCAGGCGCACCGGAGGCGCGCTCGTGGGCCAAGATGATTTGCAATCGCTCCTTGGCGATCGTGGCTGTCTTTTTCTTTTCGCCGAGCAGGAAGGTCAGAATGGACATGGCGCGGCTCCCACTCAACGGCCGAACAGGCGTTTGATGAACCCAGGCTTTTGGTAGTCGGTAAAACGCATCGGCCGATCTTCGCCCAGAAAGCGCGCAATCACGTCCTGGTAGGCGGTGGCCACATCGCTATTGTCCAGATGGATCGCAGGCGTGCCCTGGTTGGATGCTTGCAGCACGGTTTCGCTCTCCGGAATCACGCCAATCAGTTTCAGGCGAAGGATGTCTTGGATGTCATCAATCGATAGCATCTCGCCCTCGGCCACGCGTTTCGCGTTGTAGCGCGTAATGAGAAGATGTTCGCGGATTGGTTCGCCGCCCTCGATTGCTCGGCGGGTTTTGGATCCAAGAATTCCCAGGATGCGGTCCGAGTCGCGAACCGACGACACCTCGGGGTTTGTCACGATGAGAGCCTCATCGGCGAAGTGCATGGCCAGTAGCGCGCCGCTTTCGATACCTGCGGGGCTATCGCACACGATATAGGTGAAACCCATACTGTCGAGGTTCTGAAGGACTTTTTCCACGCCTTCTTTGGTTAGCGCGTCCTTGTCGCGTGTCTGCGAGGCGGGGAGCACGAACAAGTTTTCGCAGAGTTTGTCCTTGATGAGCGCTTGGTTGAGGTTCGCCTCGCCCTGGATGACATTAATGAAGTCATACACCACGCGGCGCTCGCAGCCCATGATCAGATCCAGATTGCGTAGTCCGACATCAAAGTCAATCACGGCCGTCTTGTGCCCGCGCAAAGCCAAGCCCGAGGCGAACGACGCGCTGGTGGTGGTCTTGCCGACTCCGCCTTTGCCAGATGTGACGACGATGATTTTTGCCATGGTTGCTTCGTTGGGAAAGGATGAACGATTTACTTGAGCTTGAGGGATTCGATGCGCAAACTGTTGCCCATCATCAGCACATACGCCGGCCTGCCTTGAACGGTATCCGGCAGGGGTTGATCGGCGGTGCGGTACACGCCGGCTATGGCGACCAACTCGGGCTCGAAGCACGTGCTGAAGATTCGCGCGTGCGTGTTGCCATGCGCTCCGGCGAGCGCGCGTCCGCGCAACGGTGCGTAGACGTGGATATTGCCGCCGGCGATGAGTTCGGCTCCATGGCTCACCACGTCGACAACGATGAGATCACCAGGCGCGTAGACGCGTTGGCCCGAGCGTAGCGGCTTGTCCACCAACAGTGTTCCGGGCGTCGTTTGCCCGTGCAGTTCCTCAGCCACCGTTCCCGCCGCTTCCGCCTGTGCGCTTCCCGAGTGGCTGTCGCTTGACGCCTCATCAGGCGATGACGTTGTTGCAGCGGGTTTGCCGGTCTGAGCACGGATTGCAAGCCGCGGCAGACTGCCGTCTTCCCAGCCAACTGGGGGCTCCCCCGTCACAATGCCGATAGGCCTGAGTTGCCTGGTGGCCAGCCACGCGGCCAAAGCGGCCACGTCAATGCGCTCACCGTGCTCCAATCGGCTCAGATCGAGCACCACGGCCTCCCCGGCGAAAAAATCGGGTGAGACATCAAACCGCTCTTGTAGCGCTGCCTTAAGCGCATCGAGATCCGCCGTCTTGAGCGACAGATGCAGTGCGTCCACAGCTCCGACACGCAAGTCAAACAAGGCAGATTTGCGCGCGCTCATGGCTTGTGTGGCCCCGGGGGCGGTCTACGGTGTTCAAGGTGGGCGCAGTGCGGGATCGCGTGCATCGTCGGAGGGTTCTCAGCAAAGCCTGAATGGTACTTGCACGCGGCGCCGCTGCCAGCCTCAGTCGCCAATCTGCCATGTTGATATCCTCACCGGCATGAGGGCCGAGGTCTTCCGCACAATGGATGATCGATGACGACGCCTTGGGGTCACGTTGAGCCACATGCGTGGCAAGCCCCGTCTTTCAAGGCACGGAAGCGAAGCCCGGATGCTGGAGGCGGCCTTATTGGACTTGCGGTTGGTTCGCCAGAGGCTGTCCATTGATCCTGTGATGAAGGGCGAGGCACGCCCGGATCGCCGGCCAAGTGAGAGATGCAGCCATGCTGCCAGTAACCGGTACCTACCGAGGATGCTCATGCCGGCCCGATGCAGAGATGAGCGCAGTAGGGGTCTCCGACCTTTCCGCGCAAGCGGTGGCAAAAGCCAGGGGCGTCGAGGATTCCACGGAGGCCAGCTTCGGTCGTTGGCCAGCAGCATGGGACTTGCGGCGTCTCCGAGGGCTGGCAAAGCGAGCCCTGCGGTCAAAGCATTGCGCCCTGCGTTGGGCTGTTCTGGCCTTACCATGTCAGTCAAGGGTAGCTCTTGGAGCCACGGATGAATTGGACAACGCATGGCGTGTGCAACGTGGTCGAGGCGCTTGGCAACTTCAATCGCTACGACACCGACCTGGCATTGCGGGAAGGTGTAACGCGCGAAGGAGCCGCTTGGGCTGATGAAGCGCTGCATGAAATGGGTGCAGCACTGGGTCGCGCCGATCTTGAGGATCAGGCGCGCCTGGCCAATGTGTGCAGTCCCGTACTCCGTAGCTATGATCCCCAGGGCAGGCGCGTCGACTCAGTCGATTTTCACCCAGCGTGGCATGGGCTAATGCGCGGCATCTTCCAGCGGGGTTTTCACTGCGCGCCCTGGGAGCGCCCCGTGCCAGGGGCACACGTGGCACGCGCCGCCGGCTATTTGATGCAAGGTCAGGTTGAAGCCGGGACGCTCTGTCCCACGACCATGACGTTCGCCTCGATACCCATCTTGCAGCGCGAGCAGGTATTGTGGGCGCAGCTTGAGCCACACCTATTTAGCCGCGAGTATGACCCCCAAGACGCGCCGCTGACCGCCAAGCGGGGCATGCTCGTCGGCATGGGTTTAACCGAGAAACAAGGGGGCTCGGATCTTCGCGCCAATACCACACGCGCTACGCCTGTCGGAGCCGGGGGAAGGGGGGAGCACTACACCATCGTCGGCCACAAATGGTTTCTGTCGGCACCGCAGTCGGACGCTCACTTGGTGCTTGCGCTTGATGAAGCGGGGGCGCTGAGTTGTTTCTTTGTGTCGCGTTGGCGACCCGACGGCACACGCAACGCGGTCCGCGTGCAGCGGTTGAAGGACAAGCTTGGCAACCGATCGAACGCAAGCGCAGAAGTTGAATTCCAGGACGCCTCGGGCATGCTCATCGGTGAACCCGGTCGCGGGATTCCCATCCTGATGGAGATGGCCACTTACACACGCTTGGATAACGTGCTTGGCAGTTCTGCGCTGTTGCGTGCTGGTGTGGTTGCCGCGGTTCACCAAGCCCGTGGACGTTGTGCGTTCGGCGATATCCTCGTGGAGCAGCCGCTGATGCAGTCGGTGCTGGCTGATTTGGCGTTGGAAAGCGAGGCTGCCACCGCATTGGCGCTGCGCTTGGCTGCAGCTTTCGATCGAGCGGAGAGCTCTCCACTGGAGGCCGCAATGCGCCGTATCCTCACGCCTGCAGCCAAGCTGTGGGTTTGCAAGCGCACGATCGAAGCCGTGGCTGAATGTATGGAGGTCCTTGGAGGCAATGGCTATGTGGAAGAGCAAGCGCTTGCTCGCATGCTGCGCGAAGCGCCAGTCAACTCGATTTGGGAGGGGTCTGGTAATGTGATGGCGTTGGATTTGTTGCGCGCGATTCAGCGTGAGCCCCAAAGCGCACAGGCGCTGCTTGATTGGCTCGCAAGTGCGTGCTCGGGAGATTCGATGCTTTCGCGTGCCAAAATCGCACTTGAGGAATTAATTACGGAGGCTCTGCGTGACCCGCGCTTAGGCCGCAGCGTGGCTCAGGAATTGGTATTACTTGTGCAGGCCGTGCTATTACGGCAGCATGCGCCCCAGAAGCTGGCCGACGCTTTTATTGTCAGTCGCCTGGGCTGCGCGCGAAGCGGCCGCATTTTTGGTGCGTTACCGCAAGGCGTCGATGCGCGAGCCATGATCGAGCGGGCGTGGTCCGGTGGCTGAAGCGTGCATGAAGCGCCGCGTCAAGGCCTGAGGCGGGATCAGCTTTCAGCGTGTGACCCTTGGGTATCCGGCTAGGCGAAGCGTCTGCGCAGCAAGCCACGCGGCAAACACACCGATGAGTGCACCTCCCAAGACATCGGCCGGGAAGTGCGCTCCGACAGCCAGGCGCGACCATCCAACCCACAATGCAAACAACACCAGGGCTCCCTTGAGGGCCCAATGTGCGCCGGGCACGAGGCTCGCCATCAAAACGAAGGCGAATGCGGCGTGCCCTGAGGGAAAACTATGGAAGTACTCGGCGCGCCCCAGGACGTGGACTGCGCCTTCGCCCAGCGCCTTTGCGGGCCTGGGAAAATCCAGCCAAGGCTTGATCGAAGACACGATACCCCAATCGACGATATAGCCAACCAGGAAAACCAGCACCGCTTGGGCGGCAAGCCAGTTGGGGCGTTTGAGGGCAAGCGCCAGTGTCAGAGCTGCGTAAAGCGGGAAGAGGGTGTGATCTCCGGCAGCCGTGCCCCACACCGCCAGGTGGTTCCACAGCCATCCATTCCCAGCGTGATTGATTGCGAGAAACATGCTTTGATTAAGCCCACCCCAGGAATACCACCACGGACTGTTCATGCCGAGGCCTCCGTCAAGCCGATTTGTGCTTGCTGCAAGGATCCGCTGCGCCACGCCCATCGAGCAACAATCGGCTTGCCAGTGATGGCGCTTTTCGCAATTGAGCCACCGAGAGGATGCATCCCCACGCATTTGCCCCACCCGTTTGAATCACAAGTGCATCACCGCTTCGCGCGCTGAGCGATCCTCTTGAAAAGGCCACGCTCATGCGGAGACCCAGCCTAACGCGAGCACCCAGAGGCCTACGCCAGCGAGTGCGCTCAGCATGGCCACGCCGAAGAGCCACTTGCGTCCCGTCAAGGCCGTGATTGAGGCCAAGGAAATGGCGATCTGCAGGAAGATCAAGCTGCGAGCCATTCCCGTGTGTGGTCGGTTGAGTCGGTCGGACTCTGCATCGGCGTGATTCGATGCGGCTTCCAGCGAATCAGCCCTCGCCTTGATCTGGGCCTTCTGCACCTGATACTTCGCAATCTTGCTTGCGATATCGGGTTGCTTTTTCGACGGCGACAAATCCACTGCCAGCTCCATTAAATGCTGCTTGGTGCTTACGGCTTGGTAATAATTCCACTGATCAGAAGCGTGGGTTTTTTTCAAAACGGCCTCGTTTTTGAACAAAAGGACTTCGTTCATCAAGTGGCTACCCTGGTAGCTGACAACGGCGCCCAGTGCAGCCAATAGGGCCGTGAAGATGGCGACCCATTGGTTCAGGGTGTGGTTCCCGCTTTCAGCTGCGTGATGTACTGCCTCCTCATGCGGAGCATGAGCATGGACTCCAGACTCACTCATGGTCGATTCTCATCAAGGATGGGACGTGGCGCGTGCTCGGCGCCGGGGGTATCGGTGCATCGTGTGATCCCGGACACGTGAACTTTAGGGGATATAGGTCGCTATTCATACCATTTTTCAAGTTCATCGCTCTCTCGCAGGGGAGCCCCACGATTTCAAATGCCGGGGATTTGCGCATGCAAGGCACCAGTTCCATAGAGTCGCGCGAAGAGGGCCTCGCCAATTGGAAACACCGTCGGCCTCGCATGGGTTGCGATAAAACCCTTTCAGGGCTGCGGACAAATCCCGCGGCCACCCAGACCACAGCGTGAGAAACCTCATTCGTAGCGCAGGGCATCAGCCGGCTGCACGCGAGAGGCGCGCCAGCTCGGGTAGAGAGTCGCAAGCAGGGAAAG
>JAKBCY010000238.1 GCA_021807445.1 Pseudomonadota bacterium | reverse complement strand
ATTGCGCGGGGCACGACGGACCTGCTGCTGCAACGTCTGCGCGCGAGAACCCTGGACGCACTGGTCGTCGACATTCTGTCGGTGACGCCGGCCGCGGATCTTCGTATTGATGTGTCGTGCGAAATGCGCGGCGCGTTCCTGTGCCGCGGTAAGCATTCTCTAGCTCGACGCAAACGCGTTGCCTTCGAGGATCTATTGAACTACCCGATCGCTTCGACGCCATTGAGCGAAGACATTGCACGCTTGCTGATGCAACGCTACGGCCCCGCCGCGCATCCCGACGAGTTGGTCACCTTGCGCGGCGAGGAACTTCCAAGTCTTGTCGATGTGGCCTCTCACAGTGATGCCATCCTGCTTGCGGTGCGGGCGGTCGCGCCTGAACTGCACGAACTGCGACTCGATCCACCGCTTGGCGCGAGCGCGCACTTCGGCTTGATTACCCTTGCTGGCAGAGCAGAGTTGCCATCGACACAGATTCTGAGGCGCGCGATGCAACAACATCTTCACGACTGAGCATGTCTTGCTGTCGGGCTTTCGCGCCGACATCGCGCACGGCAAGGCCTGATGGCTACGTGGCCATACCCTGGTGATGTAACGCCCCGGGCAGCGCCAATCCGCCAATCCATCCGTGCTGCGTCCGCGGCCCAGGCCAATGTGGCGTTCTGGTTCTGTGCTCAGGTACGGCCCGTTGCTATGCGCGTCGTCGACTGGGTCAAGAGCATGATCAAGCATCGGCGCAGGCGCGGCCAGACGGCCTTAGCGAAAGGGCGAAAAATTCCGCGGCAACATCGAAGAGCAACTCGCCAAATTGCAGCAGATGCCTAACACGATCCGCTCACTCTTGAGAATCACTTCTGTCGTCGGACGGGTTTCAGCGTTTGGGTGTGGTGAGGTCAGAATTCGAGCGTTTGAGGCTGATCAAGGGTTGGACGATGGGCGCTTGCACCGTGGCGCGGTTGGCTTCCACAGTGGGCAGTGGCTGGACTTCGCGCAGGCTACGCAAGCAGCGCCTTGTCAAGTCTTGGTACGTGCGGGTGCCGTCGAGCTTCCAGGTCATTTCTTCGGCTTGCAGCTCGCGTTTAATTTTGGCCGGCAACCCAGCGACCAGTGTGCGTGGCGGCACGCGCATGCCAGCAGGAACGAAGGCGCAGGCGGCGACGATGGCCTGCTCGCCGATCTCGGCATCGTCCATCACCACGGCGTTCATGCCCACCATGGCATCGCGCCGCACCACACAACTGTGGAGCACTGCACCATGACCGATGTGCCCATTCGCCTCGACCACCGTGTCATGCCCTGGAAAACCGTGCATCACACAGCCATCCTGCACATTGGCGCCCTCGTGCAGCACGATGCGGCCGAAATCGCCGCGCAAACTGGCGCAGGGACCAACATAACAACCGGGACCAATGATGACATCGCCGATCAATACGGCGCTTGGATGCACATAGGCGCTGGGGTCAACCACGGGAATGACGTCGTCGATGGCATAGCAGGGCATGGGCTTTTCCTCAGGGTTTTTCAGCAGCATATTTGACTTGCATCAGTCAGGTCGCGAGTTTACTATTGACCAACCGGTCGGTCTATTGTTTCGGTTCCGGTCGGGCTTGATTGCTCGTGCTGAAGCTTCCATTCCACGTTCTCACTGACATCGATGCATCAAATCTCGCTGCCGTCGTTGCTTGCCACCCAACAAGGTGCTGTGCTGACGCTCACACTCGACCGTGTTGAGTCGCTCAACAGCTTGACCGGCGAATTGACGACACTGCTCCTGCAGGCGCTCAATCACGCTGCCGCACAACCTGATGTCCGCTGTGTGATCTTGACAGGGGCCGGGCGGGCGTTTTGTGCGGGGCAGGACTTGAAGGATCCTGCAGTGACTGCCGACGGAGGGCCGCGGCCGGATTTGGGTGGGGTGGTCGAGCGTTATTACAAACCGCTTGCTTTGCGCTTGCACTCGATGCCCGTGCCCACGCTGGCGGCGGTCAATGGCGTTGCGGCAGGTGCCGGGGCGTCGCTGGCGCTGCTGTGCGATGTGGTGGTGGCCAAGCGTAGCGCCCGTTTTATCCAGGCGTTTTCCGCCATAGGCCTGATTCCTGACAGCGGTGCAACTTGGGCCTTGCCCCGGCTTGTCGGCCGCGCACAAGCGCTGGGCTTGGCCATATTCGGCGAAAAATTAAGTGCCGAAGATGCAGAACACATCGGGCTGATCTGGGCCTGCATCGGCGATGAAGCATTTGATGACGAGGTGCGCGCCTTGGCCAATAAGCTTGCCACGTTGCCGACGCGCGCCCTGGTTCGCACCCGTGAGCTGATCGACGAGGCCGGAAGCGCGACGCTGGAACAGGCGCTGGATGCCGAGGCTCGCGCTCAGCGCGAATTGGGCCATGCTGCTGATTATGTCGAGGGCTTGGCCGCATTCGCGCACAAGCGTGCGCCACGTTTCTCCGATCGATGAGGCGACAGGATGGGCGCGCAGGAGTGTTTTTGGAGGCCAGCGGCATGGGCTCCCGCATCGCGCAGTTGGCAGCGCAGGCTGACCATCCCGTGTGTCTCGACGACACGCGCGCTCAGGCCGTCAAGCGCGCCATGCAGGTCATTGCGTCCTACATCGACTAGGCGATGCGGCATCGCACGGCCTACCTCCGTGGCCCGCTGGCCTCGGGTCATGCGCTTGGCTCCATCCTGGTGTTTGGGGTGCTGCGCCTTGGGTTCGAACAGGACGGTGATGCGCGCTACCGCATTGCATCCAGGTTGTCCTGGAGCCCATTGGAATGGAGTTGCACTCGATGTCTAAATCAATCATCGCCTTGGTCGCCGACGACCAGCAGGCCGCCCGAGAACTCGCGCAAGAAGTGCGCGAGCGCATGTATGCCGGCGACCACGCTACGCGCGCAATGGGCATCGCCATCGTCGATGTCGGACCCGGTAGTGCTCATGTGCGCATGACGGTGCGGCAAGACATGCTCAACGGCTTTGCCATCTGTCACGGCGGCTTGCTCACCACCCTTGCCGACACGGCTTTCGCCTACGCCTGCAATGCCTATAACGAAATCACCGTCGCGTCAGGGCTGAGTATCGATTTCGTTGCGCCGGCCAAGGAAGGTGACGTGCTGGATGCGCGCTGCGAGGAACAGGCGGTCAGTGGGCGCACCGGAGTGTATGACGTCGTCGTCACCAATCAGCGTGACGAACGCATCGCGCTCTTCCGTGGTCGCTCTTATCGGTTCAAAGGCAAACCCGTGGTCGAACCGAATGCTCATGCACCAACTTGAAATCACACGCAGGAGACTGCCATGCTGAGTTCGAACCGCGCTGCGCCCGAAGCGATCGAACGAGTCGAGAGCGCCAGCCGCGATGAAATCACCGCCCTGCAATTGCAGCGGCTGCTGGCGACCTTGCGTCACGCCTACGCCCACGTCGCCCACTACCGCCGCGCCTTTGATTCGCAAGGAGTACATCCGGACGATTTGCGCAACCTGGACGATCTGGCCAAGTTCCCGTTCACCGTGAAATCCGATCTGCGCGATAACTATCCCTTCGGCATGTTCGCCGTGCCACGCGAGCAGATCGTGCGCTTGCATGCCTCGTCGGGCACCACCGGCAAACCCACCGTGGTTGGCTATACCCGGCGTGACATCGACACCTGGGCCGATCTCGTCGCGCGTTCGATTCGAGCCGCCGGTGGCAAGCCCGGCGATCTGGTGCATATCGCTTACGGCTACGGCTTGTTCACCGGGGGACTGGGGGCACATTACGGCGCTGAGCGCCTGGGATGCACCGTGCTGCCCATGTCGGGCGGCCAGACCGAAAAACAGGTGCAACTGATCAGCGACTTCAAGCCCGACATCATCATGGTCACACCGAGCTATATGCAGGTGATCATCGAAGGCTTCGCCAAGCTGGGACTCGATGCACGCGAGTGTTCATTGCGCATTGGCATTTTCGGTGCCGAGCCCTGGACTGAG